>JAZTXD010000124.1:0-39674 GCA_045636265.1 Candidatus Flemingiibacterium sp. | reverse complement strand
ATGAGACTGATTGACGCGGATAAGCTCGAAATAAGCAAGATCGCCGAGTTTTACGACAAGTACGGCGACGCTGTACCGGTTTACGGTGTGATGGCTGAGGACATCGACAACGCGCCGACTGTGGACGTGCCGCAGTGGATTCCCATTACACCTGAGACTATGCCCAAAAGCGGTGATCCCGTATGGCTGTGTTGTGAGCGGAGATACTATGACGGACACATATATAGATACGTCTGCGACGGCGAATATATAGCAAAGCACACGGAAGAAGCCGGCAGTATAGATGATGAGTACGCCATAGAATATGATGAAGAAACAGACACATATTACTTGTGCGAAGGCTTTTATGAGCGTATCAATAATTGGGATGAATACAGCAGTGTTGTAATATCTGATTTTGTTACACACTGGATGGCAATGCCCAAATTACCGGAGGATGTAAGATGCGAGAACGATTGATGAAGCTGCTTAATCCATACCTTGGCGGAGCGGTGCCGGACGAAGTAATCAGCGATATAGCCGACTGCTTGCTCGACAATGGTGTGATCGTTCTGCCTGCGTGCGTTGGGCAAACGGTATGGATTGTCTCCGAATACGAGGTGTTGGAAGACATAGTATTTGAAATTGGCTACGGTACGACACAGTCAGGCGCGATGAAATGGCTCTTTTTGGTAGAAGACAGCGGCGAGGATTTTTATGATACCGACATCGGCAAAACCGTATTCCTCACCCGTGAAGCCGCCGAAGCCGCATTGAAAGCGAGGGAGAACAAATGACAATCAATGAATACTGGAACGCATTACGCGCCGCGGTCGATAAACTCCGGCCGTACTACGACATCGACAAAGTCAAACACAATTCTGTGTATGTTTGGACGAAGGGCGACGACGGCGACAATGTGTTTGATATTCAAAAAGACAGAATTGTATTATATGACAAGGGCCACGTTATACCCGATGGTGTTATGCCGATCATTCGGGAGATACAGGCGTGTTTGATGTGAGGGAGACAACATGAAAAGAAAAACAATAATCGCCGCACTTGCTGCGGTACTGGCAATGACGCTGAGCGGATGCAATATGTTGCTCGGTGTCGGTAATTACAATTTCCGCAAGATACACATCGATACACACAACTATTCCGGCTGCTTTACCATCGAGAAGTGGTATAACTGCGAAAGTGGCATAGAAGTCAAAACCAAAGAAGCCGGGTCTATGTGTTTCGCGGATGGGATGTATATGTTGATTGAGGATGAATGCCCGTTCTGCAAGGAGAACAACAATGCTGACAAATGAAAAAATAGCCGCCATCCACGCCAACGCCGTTGCACACGGATTCTGGGAGCCGGGCGAAGAACCGACATTCGGCGAGTACTGCGCACTAATACACGAGGAAATTTCCGAAGCATTCTCCGCATGGCGTAACGGTGAGCCCGACGAGTACGTCGTTGACGGTAAGCCGGAGGGCGTTTGGGTGGAGCTTGCCGATGTGGTGATACGGTGCGCGGACGTTATGGCGGCGTGGAAGTATAACTTTAGAATACCAAATGTACAGATTGATTTACGACGCGACTCGTTTGGTGAGCTTACTTCAATATTACACTATTGCGTGTCGGAGGCATATTGGCACAATAGCGTTGGCGATACGAAAGGAATACAACTGTGCCTCATAGTGTCGATTGTTTACGCATTCGCCGACCACAACGGTATCGACCTCGATGCAATCATCGAACGCAAATGCGCGTACAATGCCACTCGGCCTTATAAGCATGGGAAGAGGATGTGAACGATATGCCGATTGAGCCGAACAGCGCACGCAATGTAAAGCCGATAACGTTGGAGATGGTGGAACGGATAGCGCATAACATTTACAACACCGAACGATGGAACGGCGGTGTCTGCCCGAAATGTGGCGAACGATACGAATTGGTTTTAACAAAGGACGATTTGAAGTATTACTCCTGTCCAATATGTAGGATGGAGATAACGCGATATTAATTATGGAGGTATGCTGTGCCCAACAAAACCGACGAAGAAACACGCGGATTATATCGGATGATCTCCGGTCTGCTCATCTGCTCTCGTGCTCCGGTGGTGGTCAGTGCTATCAATGAAGCATCTGCGGAGGTTGGGCGCAGCAGATATTCGCCCGATGCAGAGACGCACAGACAAGCTCTCGCCGATGCGGTCCGGCTTAACCTGATCGACCGGCACGAATATCCGTATGAGCTGCTTGTGCGGCGATATGGGCTGTGTGAGACCGCAGCACAGTTCCGCGAAGAGCGCTTACAGTTTTGCCGGCGCGTCGCTCAGATGTGCGGCTTGTGCAGCTGATACGTTGGCTGCTGTACTGCGAAAACAAATGTGGCAAGGTATTTGCTGTGATATATGTAAACGCGGCTGAACGGCGATTGTGGCGCGTTTGTCACAAAATAAAAAAAGTCCCCGATTTATGACGTCGGGGATATTGTTATTTACGCTGCCCATGTTCGGCGGCATTTTCTCGGTGCGGGGAGTTCGGCGCGGAAGTAAACCTTTAGCATCTCGGTCAGTATCAGCCGCTCACGGCTCAGTTTGTCGCGCTTGCTCTGCGCGTAGTACAGATGTGCGGCGGTGCTTGCTTTCGGGAGTTTGCGCGTGATTTCGGATTCACGGCGGCTCAGCGCGTCAATGCGGGCGATTATCAGGTTGATTATGAGGTTGGTCATGACGATTGTTCTCCGTTTGTTTATAATAAGATGTAGGTTTATGATTAGTTGTAGCGTTTTTAACACTTTTTGGAAGTTGTTCGGCGGTATTGTGATCCGCCGCCGGTCTGATGTGGATTGTACTACTCGGTATGCCGTTAATCGTCGCCTGCTATGATCGTTATGCCCTGCTTGCCCCCCACTTCTGGATATGATTCGGGAAGTATGACGTGTACTGTGCTGTGAAGCATATCGGAAACTCTTAATTTTAATATGCCCCCCGCTGTGTCAAATGTCTGCTGTTCTCCTACGGTGTTTTCAATCTTTACATATACGCCGTCGCCGATGTTTTTTAATAATGATATAACTTTCATTCTCTTATCCTCTCTGCCGGGAAGTGACCGCCCGGCTCGGTGTGTCGTGTGTGGGTTATGCGTTTAAGTAAGCGTTGGTAAGGATTATGCAGATGTAATACGATCCGTCGTGATCTTCGACTTCCCAAGCATATCCTGCGTCTTTCATTGAATCATCTTTCCAGTAGCCGTTTTCTATGCTTTCGCGAATGTCACCTTCCCAATCTGCAAAATCTTTACAATCCTTGACGGTGCGGAAGAAGCGGTTAAGTGCGATTTTAACGGATTTGGTATCGGTCATCATATCAGCACATACACGGTTCTCGGTGCGGACGATATCGACTATTTCGTAACGTTCTTCAGATTCTTTATTTTCGTAGTAAGTTTCGTATTCGTCGTAGCTGTTAAATTTTCTGAGTTTCATCGTTCTATCTCCGTTCGTTGTTTTGTTCGCGCTCTCTTGAGTACGGTATTATTATAGCATACTGTCCCCAGTATGTCAAGGGGTTTTGAAAAAATACTGGGGACAATATACCACAAATAATTTATGCTGAAATTGTGCAATATTACATATTGACCCCAGTATAATATAATGATATAATATGATAGTGAAAGGACGTGATAATATGGCGATACCGAAAGCTAATATGCGAGCAGTGGCAAAGTATAACAAAGCTAACTATGACGAAATAAAGGTAAGAGTGCCGAAAGGAGAACGGGAAGCAATACAGGCGCACGCGGAACGGCTGGGTGATTCAACTAACAGCTTCATCCAGCGCGCCATCCGCGAAACAATCGAACGCGATATGCAGGAGGCAACACAATGAGCGAAATGGAGCAATGCATTGCAACACTTGACAGTATGACACAGCAGAGCAGGACCGCGGCGGCGTTCATACTCGAATACTTTGCACACGGCGCGGAAATACGTTTGAATATTCCCGTTGTATCTGTCGGCAGTGTTCGCTTTAATGAGCCGCTGGCGGTAACTCTGACGATCGGAGAAGCGTATACAATGGAATATGAACCGTTTAATATATACGCTGTCGGTGAAAACCTTGCAGATGTACAGACAGAGTTTAATGAAGCTGTGCTGTTTCTGTATAGAGAATATGCAAACGAATCGGACGAAGCATTGACAGAGGATGCAAAAGAGCTTAAACGCGCACTTCTGGCCGCTGCAGGTGAACCTTATGGCAACGCTTAAAACGTCGGCAGTGAGAGCCGCACTGACCCGTAAAGGATTCGTACAGCGTGACGGAGATCATCATTATTATGTATATTGTGCGGGCGGCAAAAAGACAGCTGTATTCACCAAGATCAGCCACAGCGCGGATGAAATATCAGATACACTGATCGGAGCTATGGCAAGACAAACGCGCTTGAACAAGTCTCAGTTCTGCGATCTTGTAAAATGTACCTTGTCAGCCGATGAATACAAAGAGCTATTGATTACCTCAGGACACATTAAAATATAACACAACCAAACACCCGGACCATCACGAAATCGTGGTGGTCTTTTTTTATGCCATAACGCTGTGCATATTGCACAAATACGGCACTGATTGAAGCCAAAACTTCTACACGATTCTTCACTTTGACAAGCTCTTGCGTGATATCCTATAGATAGGATAAGTAAAGAACAGGAGGAATTAACATGGCAATCGGTATGACAGCGCAGCAGATCGCGTTTGCCGAGGCTGTTGTGGACGGCAAGACTGCCGCCGAAGCCTACCGTATCGCCGGTTATGCGTGTGACGGATTATCCGATGCGGTTGTTGCGGCTCGCGGCTCAAAGGTATTGGGCGGCAAAGCGGTAACCGAGTACATTGCACAGCTCAGGGCTGAGACGGCAAATCTTAATGTGTGGACCCGTGAGCAGGTACTGAGTGAGCTGCAGGAGCTGTACGGCGATGCAAAGGGCGCAATTATCGACAAGGACGAATACGGCGAAGTGGTGCCGGGTGCGGCATATAACCATCAGGCGGCAGGCGTTGCTCTCAAATGTATTGACACTGTGTCGCGGATGTGCGGTTTCGACGCTCCGCAGCAGGTGCAGAACACCGTCACGGTACAATTTTCGGAAGACATAGCCAAATATGGCAAATAGTCTTATATATTCGCCGCCACCGCCAACGCCCAAGCAGCAGCGCTTCCTCCTCGCTGACACCCGCTATGTGGCTTACGGCGGTGCAAGAGGCGGCGGCAAGTCTCATGCGGTACGTCTTAAGGCGGCTCTGCTGGCTCTCAATTACGACGGTATACGAATACTAATTGTGCGCCGTACATATCCGGAGCTGCTCGAAAACCATATACGCAAGCTCTCGGCTGAATTGGTCGGCATTGCTACCTACAAGGAGTCCGACAAAACACTTAAGTTCCCGAACGGAAGCCTTATCGCGTTTGGCTACTGTGCGACGGAAGCGGACGTGCTTCGTTATCAGGGTCAGGAGTATGACATACTGATGATCGACGAAGCAACACAGCTGACCGAGTATCAGTTCACATGGCTTGACGCTATGGTGCGCGGTGTAAACAACTTCCCCAAACGCACATATCTGACGTGCAATCCCGGAGGGGTCGGTCACGACTGGGTCAAACGTCGCTTTGTACAAGGCGATTCACCCGACACGGTGTTTATACAGGCGTCAGTTTACGATAATCCAGCGCTCATGGAGAGCGACCCCGACTATGTGCGGATGCTTAAGGAACTCCCCGACGGACTGCGGCAGGCGTGGCTCGACGGTGACTGGGATTATTTCGTTGGGCAGTATTTCACGGCATTTCGGGCCGATATACACGTTATGCAGCCGATTGAGATACCCAAACACTGGCGGCGTTACCGTGCGCTCGACTACGGTCTTGATATGCTTGCGTGTCTCTGGATCGCCGTTTCGCCGCAGAACGAGATGTATGTATACCGTGAATTCTGTCAGCCGGAGCTTATCGCGTCGGAAGCGGCAAAGGGTATCATAAGCCGTCAAGCTGATGACGAGGACGTCTACCTTACTTACGCGCCGCCGGACTTGTGGTCAAGAGCAAAAGACAGCGGCAAAAGTATATTCGAGATGTTCCGCGACAATGGTGTGCCGTTTGTAAAATCGGATGCGTCGCGTGTTCCGGGATGGCTTGCGGTTGCCGAGTGGCTTAAGCTCATTAAAGGCGCAGACGGCGCGGAGGTTTCACGGCTTCATATATTTTCAACCTGTACCGAGCTGATACGGTGTTTGCCGCTGCTTCAGCACGACACGAAAAATCCGTCCGACTGTGCTACAGAGCCGCATGATATCACCCACATATGCGATGCTCTCCGCTATTTTTGCGTAATGCGGCAAGTCGCACCGAAAGAGCCGGACGCACGGACCGAGCAAGGTAAACTCATACAAAGCGACTTCAAACGCGCTGTGTTCGGCAGATCGGGCACAAAACGCGGCAGATTCTAACAGGAGGACAACATTATGCGCCCCGTTATGGGATATAAAATAACTCATGTGTGCAGTATTCCCTTCTGCACCAACAAATCAACGATGATTATGACCCGTTCGGCAGACGTCGGATTCGGGCAGAAAGTATACATCTGTGCGGAGTGTGCCAAGGAAATGGCGGCACTGTACCGCAATGAAGCAAAGAAGAAAAAGGAGGACACAAACGGTGATAACTGATGCAATGGCTCGCGCTCTCGACACTGCCGGTGACGGTATCGGTCGTGTGTTTGCGCATTTCAAGATAGGTTCGCGGCTCATCGCAATGGCAAAGAAGCTCGATGCGCAGGAAAAGAAGATCAAAGCACTCGAAAAGAAGCTCAAAACCGAAGCCGACAGCGGTGATGACGCATGACAGCCGCAGGATTTGCCGTATGTGCCATGTTCTTCGGGGTTTCGATGGCGTGTATCAGTGCAATGATCGTGATGTACCTTGCGGCTCGCACTGAACGCAGGGAGCTCATCAGCCGCTTGTACGGAAATCCGCCGCTCGAAGTAAAAGAGCCGCCTGCTCCCAAGCGATACATCACGGCGCATGAACGCGCTATCAAGAAATGGCGGCACAAGGACGATGAAATACAGGAGTAATAAATGAATGTAATAGAATCACTTAAAAACCGTTTCGGCCGCCCTCGTGACGTCCCGAACGACAAGGATATGCTCGACCGGTTCACAGAAGAAAGCGCATCTGTGCCGCTTGACCGCGACGAAGACGGCAATCTGCTGTATAACGAGGATGTTTGCGCGTATATCGACACCGAGCTTGAGCGCCGCAGAAACGAACGCCAACCTCTTGAGCTTAAGTGGCAGCTTAACTACAATTTCCTTATCGGCAATCAGTTCTGCGACATAAACCTTGTTACACATGAGATTGAAGCCTACGACGCACCGCAGCCGTGGATGCAGCATGAAGCATACAACTGTATTGCACCGCTTATTGAAACGAGACTGGCGCATCTGCAGAAAGTAACCTATGCAATGACGGTCAGACCGCGCACCGATGATCTTGAAGATCTCGACAAAGCGGATGTATCGACGGCGATACTGCGGTACATACAGGCTTCTACGGCATTTGAGAGCCGTAAAAACTCGGCGCTTTACTGGTCGGAGATCACCGGCACTTCGTTTTTTATGAGCTGGTGGGACCCGAGAGCATCAACTTCACTGTCGCGTGAGAAGACCGCCGCGGATATAGCGGACGGCGATCTTGCGTGGGGTGTGTTATCACCGTATGAGGTTTATCCCGAATCCATCTACAAGCAGGATGTATCAGATCAGGCATCAATCATTGTGGATCAGGTAATGACTACCCGCGAGATTCATTCGCTCTACGGTGTTAAGGTCAAGGGCAGAAGTGTTGATACCGTGTCGATATCTCCCGATGTAGCCGCCGGCGGTTACGGTTATGAATCGACCGTGCTCACCATGACACACCGTACAGTCGAAGACTCGGAGCACGTTGTTACATACTTTGAGCGGCCGTCAAGATTAAGACCTAACGGGCGAATGGCTATCAAGATCGGCTCGAATCTCGTGTATTACGGCAATCTGGTATACGGCGATATACCGATTGTAATGCTCCGGTCAAAGATGATGCCGGGTATGTTCTTCGGACGGTCGGTCATTGAGGACCTTATACCGCTTCAGAGAGCCTACAACGGCGTCAAAAACGGGCTACATGATTACATAAAGCTGTTGTCGCTCGGCGGTTACATCGCAGAAGACGGCTCGATTGATGTTGACGAATACGCGGAAAAGGGCACTGAACCGGGCGGTATACTCACTTATCGTCAGGGACACAATGCGCCGATACCGCGAACCGCTACCAACAGTGACATTCCGTCGGTAATTCCCGGCGAAGTACAGCAGTTAAAGTCGGATATGGAGTATGTATCGGGTGTGTCGCAGCTTATGATGGTTGGCGGCACTCCCACCGGTGTACAGTCCGGCAAGGCTATCGAGCAGCTTCAGAATATTGATAACACCCGTATGTCGCTTTCCGGCGATATGATACGCGAGGGCATCCGTCAGCTTGCGGTACAGTGGCTTACCATGTACAAGCGGTTTGCAAAGGGTTATCGCGTTCTCGACATCACAGGCGGCAACATGATGGGCTCGGTTGTAGTATGGTCGGCGGATGATATCAATTCGTTCGATGTGGAATACGATACCGAAAACGAACTCCGCATAAGCGAAGATGCACAGCGCGAATCGTTTATGGCGGCTTATCAGATGGGGCTGTACACCGACGAAAACGGACAGATACCGCAGCGCGTAAAGATTCGGGCACTTGAACTCATGAAAGCCGGAAAGTATACCGAACTTATGGGCGAATACACTCTTCAGAGCAAGTATGCACAGAGAGAAAACAGCCTGTTTGCGCAGGGTATTATCCCCAAGATCAACGAGTTTGACGACGATGATATTCACGTCGCTGAACATAATAAAGTCGTGCTGCAGTACGATTTTGAGCTTAAACGCCGCCGCGACCCTGCAAGAGCCGAGATGTTCATGCAGCATATACGCGATCATTCCAAGCGAATAGCTCAGAATAAACAGCAGCAGGCAATGCAGGCAGCTATTCAGGCTGCCAACACAAATAAAGGAGGAATAGCATAATGCCGCCGAGAGAAGAAAACAACCTGACACTGGATGATGTGTTTCGTGATCCCAACTTATTTTCAGACGGACAGTCCGAACAGAGCGCAGACGCAGGACAGACAGGAGCTGAAACCACCGGAGTACCGACAGAAAGCGTACCGCCGGCAGGTCAGACAGAAGCTGTCCCCGCAGTGGAAGCGCAGACAAATGTTCCGTCGCAGGCGGAAACGTCCGCACAGAGCAACCCAAGCGGAGCTGTGGGCAATCCTGCGCAGCCCGATGCGTCGGCAATCCTGAATCTGCTGATACCCGCGTTCAGGGCGATGCAGACTGAGAATCAGCAGCTCAAACAGTCCATGGTCCAGCAGTCGGATGATACCAAGGCCAAGTTGGAGGACGCACTCGAACCGCCTACGCTTGATATCGACGGTATGATGTACGCTGACGACGCAACACGTCAGCAGAAGCAGGCTGAATACAACAACGCAATGTTCGAGTATCAGCGCAAAATGATTATGAAAGAGATGCAGCCCGTTGTCGATTCCTACCGCCGTCAGCAGCAGGATCAGGCTATTCAGGGCGCAATCTCCGGGCTTCACAACACTCCCGGTATCGGAAATCGTTTCGATGATGTTGCATCCGATATTCCGCAGGTAATCAAGTCCATTCCCGCGCTTGCTTCACTTCCTCCGAATGAGCAGGTAACAATCGCGGCACTGGTAGCAAAGGGACGAGCGGCGGTAAACGCACAGGCTAAGACTCCCGAACAGATAGCTACCGACGTGTACGCAAACCCCGAAGTCATGAAGTTGCTTGAGCTCAAACGCACACAGGCACTTCAGGCAAATCAGAATATTCCTCCGATGTCGGCATCTCAGGGCGCTGTAGCGGCTGCTCCGGTCAATGTTGACCACAAGCCGGAAACAGTAGCGGACGCATTCGAGGAATTAACAAAAATGCTCCGCGCAAGATAAGACGCGGAGGGTAAACAAAGAAAGGTAATAAAATATGGCTGAACAGCTCGTAAGACTCGTAGAAAAAGCTCTCAAGGAGCGTATTCTTCCCGCGTGGAACAACCAGATCGCTTTTGAAGCATCGCCGTTCCTCGACAAGATCAAAAAGGTACCGCTCGACAACTACATGATCCGCGCTGCTGCTGATATCGGTATCAACGGCGGCTCTGCGGCAGGAACCGAAAACACCCATCTTCCCGAAGCAGCTCCCCAGATGTACGAAGACTTCAAGATCAAGCCGGCGTACCTCTACCACACCATTCGTTTCTCCGACTTTGCGACTCAGGTTGCAAACTCTGCGGCAAACTCCATTATTCCCGTTGTCAAGAAAGAAACCGAGGGCGCATATGAAGCCTGCAAGTGGCATCTCGGCCGTCAGCTCTTCATGGACGGCAAGGGCGTACTCGCTACCGTCAAGAGCGGTTCGGGCAACACCATTACCGTAGATTCCACCAAGTATCTCGTACCCGGTCTTATGATCGACTTCTTCGCTTCCGGCGCGGCTGTAGGTGCAAATCCCACCGCTTCCAGACGTATTCTCAGCATCAACTACGGTGCGAATACCATTACCGTTGACGGTACTGCTCCCGGCGTTACCTCCGGCTTTATCACCAATCAGAAGTCCTACGGCAAGGAAATTTTCGGTCTCGGCGCTATCTATGATACTACCAATGTCACCGAAATTTACGGTCTTGAAAGATCGGCCACCAAGAACGGCTTCCTTATGCCGGAAGTTAAGTCTGCGGAAAACGACCTCTCCGACGTCATTATCGGCGAAATGATCCGCAATACCCGCAGAATCCACGGCACCAAAACCAACCTCGTAATGATGGGCGACGCAGCGTTTGCCGCTTATCAGACTTACATGAAGGTAAACAACGTACAGGTCGTTGAAAACCTCCAGTTCAAGGGCGGTTTCCGCGGCTTCGAAGTGCTCTACAATGACATGACCGCCACCGTTATCAACGAACAGTTTGTTCCGGATGACGAAGTATGGGGCGTTGACACCAACACCTTTGAATGGCATTCCACCGGCTGGCGTTTCGCTACCGCAGAGGATTCTCCGGCATTCCAGCGCGACGGCTCGGTATATGAAGCACTGCTCGCAAACTACGGCAACCTTATCTCCACCAATCCCGGCGGTGTATGGAAGCTGACCAACGCAAACTCTGCCAAGGAATAAGTAATTCATGACGGCACTTGAAGTATATCAGGCGGCAATGCGTCCGCCGCACGACAAGGGATTGTCGCAGAATGACTTCATGAGCCTGTTAAATGCGTCGATGCTCGAAGTTCTGAATCTGTACGGCGACAAATACACCGTATATGATTCAGACGGGCGCGACGTCCGCAGAGCCATGAGGGCAAATACAATAAACGACGGTCTTGACCTGCGTGACGAATACTTCGATGCGCTTGTTGACGCTGTTCTGTTCAGGTATACCGGCGATGCTTCTTATCGGACGACTTTCTTAGATAAGGCGCAGTCCGCATACCTGAACGTATGGCGGCAGCTTTCCAAGGGCAAGACTTTAAAACCGAATGATTGGGGGAACAGGTATGTACGACAGCGCAGTTACAACGGCTGATTTTATCGCAGGCATACGGGACGAGATCGACATTGCGGCGATTGTGCCCGATACCGCGTTTGTACGATGGCTCAATACCGTGGAGCAGACCGTATATACGGAGCTCATCCGCGAAATGAAGCTCGTGCACATCGCCGTTGACTATGCGGACGGCGACGATGTTCCCTCATTTTTATTATCCGACATAGCACCGTCGGACGGTGAAGAACAGGCGATATATGATGATATTATAAAGGTATACGATAGTGGTATCGAGCTTGACCGTGTATCGCTTATCAGCGGTCTGACGTTTGACAATCTCGGTATGTACTACATGAACGGAGATCGCGTGATGGTGAAAACGATTATTCCGGCAACCGAAGTATCGGTGATTTATGTGGTCAGACCGGTGAAAAAGGCGGTTATAAACGGTGCATTGCCAAACGAAACGGTAAAACTACCCGCTGAATGGCTTGAAATCGCGGCTTCACGACTTCGCGGTGAAGCATACAAGATGGCAAACGACGACAACTTAGCCGCAAAATGGCTTAATGATTACAACCTGTATCTTGAACAGTTCAAGGTATGGTTACAGAAGAACAATATCTATGGCGAACGATAAAATTCCATATCTCAATGTAATGCTCCCCGGCGCTTCAAAATACGGAAATCCGTCGTCGCCTTATGCGTCGGTTCCGGCAGATGACGGCACATCGGGCAGGCGTTACACCACACGTCAGGTTCAGTGGGCGGGGCTTGACAGAAGTGTGTATATTGACGCAGGTACGCTCACCGATGTGTGCGGCGTTACGATGAAATCACTTCCGTACCTTGAAAGTGACAATGTGTTTGTTTCAAAATACGGATATTCCGGATGCAGGATCATAAGTCTTGCAGGTATCGGCGATGCGCTGCTTGTGGTATATAACAACGGCTCGGCGGTAAAGCTGGATGTGTTTTCACCGGCTGATTCGCCCGTTCCGACGGCTACGGGTACGATAAAGTCAGATGCGGCAGACGATCTTGACGACCGCAGTATCGTACAGTTTAACGTATATAAGACGCCCACGGACCCGATCGAGGGCGAATTTGACCGCAAAATACTTATATTCCCCGACAAACTTTCGATGGATTATGTCACCGATGTGTCGGGTGAGATTGACTTTGCCTATCTCGGAGACGCTTACCCCGATTTAAAGATGGCTGTAGTGCAGGATTCGCGGCTGTTCGGCGTTGACGATGCGCGGATATATGCTTCCGGCGCGAACGATTACGCGAATTGGGATCTCGATACCGCGACCGATTACAGTTCGGCTCATGCGTGGTGTTCTCCCACTCAGGCAGACAGCCGCGCAGACGGTTCATTTACGGCTATCACCTCATACGGCGGTCACATAGTGGCGTTCAAAGAGGATTTTGCACACGAGCTTTACAATAACAAGAATCCGTTTTATCTTCAGGAGCTCTTTGGGTTTGGGGCAATTGACCGCAGGACAGTTCATGAAGTGAGCGGAAAACTGCTTTTTGTATCGCGTGACGGTGTGATATCCTACGGCGGCGGCACTCCGCAGAAGTTAGATGCGCCCCTTTGCATTGACGAATACACCGACGCGGTGTGCGGCGAACATCAGGGCGTTTACTACCTGAGTGTGCAGGACGAAGACGGTTATGTTACCACTTACACATACAATTCACAGAACGGCGCATGGTCGATCATTGACACCGATAACGTAATGCCGGATGCTTACTGTTCGGTAGGCGGCAAGCTGTATATGGCTTATGACGGCGACATTATGGTGCTCGATGCAGATGCTTACGGCGAATGGTTTCTCGATACCGACATCAAAACAGGGGGTACGCTGGATGTCAAATCGCTCACACGAGCACTTATTCTGGTCAGTATGGCGTCGGATTCGATATTTAATGTATCGCTTCTTGCGGAGGATGGTTCGACGGAAAGGCTTTATACGTTTGAAAACGAAGACTCCGCCGATCTGATGCGCTGTGTCAGACTGGCTGCCAACAACAACATGAGGCACTGTCACCGGCTCAGACTTCACGGTCGTGGGCTTGTGCGGATTCATAACATGGAGCTGGTTTATCGTACCGGCGGAAGGCTCTACGGTGATACGACATGACGGATGTACAGAATTTATACAGGCGTGTCGGTGAGCTTGAAGACACGATAACGCGGCTTCGCAAGAACCTGCAATATCAGCAGTACAACCTTGACGAAGACAACATTCCGCGGCTGCTGATATATTCTCAGCTTATTTCCCAGAACAGCGCGGCTGTAACCGAAGTAAAGCAGGAAGTTTCTGACACACAGGCGACGATATCTCTGCTCAGTCAGTACACGAACATGGACGGCGTGGTCGTGGTTGAATCGTCGGACGACAAGAGCGCATGGGACAAGACGCGCGTTTACTATGACAGTACCGCGAAAGTTTACTACTACCATGACGGCACGCAGTGGAAGTCTACGACGAGTCCGGTAACTGCGGGGCTTGATGCGTCGATTGCGAAGATTCAGGCAACCGCTGACGATGCAGCGGCTTCGGTCGAAACTATTGTATCAAGCATTGGCTCAAACGGCAGTGTTACTGCAGCTTCGATTGTGGCGAAGATCAATGCGGCAGGGTCGGCGGTACAGATAAGCGCGGATCACATCAGTCTTAAGGGTAAGACGATTGCACTGACTTCGGATAGCATTGATATTTCTTCCACTTATTTCAATGTGGCTACAACTGGTGCGGTTAACTGTACTTCGCTTAATGTGTCAGGCAGCAACAGCAAAATAAATGTAACAAGCAGCGGAAGCTCTACGGCTTTTCTCAGTGTACAATACAGCGGCAATACCGGACAGTCAACGGTAATATCCCCCATGGGAGCATTCTCATATTTGGGATATTACGCTACGAGTGTTCAGAACGATTCGCTTTATACATCGTATAACTCCGGTCAACAATATTCTCAGGTTCGCCCGTATGAGATTATATGCATGGCTTCCGGGCAGATGTACCCCACTTTTCACGCAAACATCAATGGCAATCAGGTCATAACGGGCGGCGCATGGATCTGTTTGGGTACTAAATCCCGTGCTGAGCAAACCGAGCACTACGGAAACCGCCTTATGTACGCCTTTGAAGCACCAAATCCGATGTACAGCGACTTCGGACGCGGTACAATCGCGGAAGATGGGCTGTGCTATGTGTTTCTTGACCCGGTGTTTTATGAGTGCATTGACAATGATTATGATTACTTCGTATTTCTGCAAAGCGAATGCGACAGCGAATTTAAGGTGGTTGAACGGCACAACGATCATTTTATAGTGAGCGGAACGTCTGATACGTCCTTCGCGTGGATGGTTGTTGTTCCTCAAAAAGGCTATTCTGCAACTCGCACGGAGGAATTTATAATGCCTGATGTTGAACCGGCACAGGCACCGGATCCCGAAAACAATGTTTATGATACGATAGGCGACGAAATAATGAATGAATACGAAAGCCAACTCGGCTGACGGAGGTACAAATGATAAAGAAAATGACTTCCTTTACCATGCACAGAACGGGTGAAGGAATCCGTATATCCTATACATATTCAGAAATAGATGAAAACGGCAATGTGGTTCGCGGCAATCTTCGTAAAGACCTTATCGCGGTGCGTACAGATATCATCACATCGCTTGAAACCGTCGAAAGATTCATCAACGAACGTCTGGCAGCGGAGGTATAACGATGGAAAACAAGGAAAAAGACGCAGGCAAGGCTATATGCTTTACGCTCGGCGAAGTACGCAGATTTCTTGATATGCTTCCGGTTGCCGGTAAAGGCTTCCGTGCGGGGCTTGTAGACACTGACAATGCGCTCGGTGAAATTATCGCTATGATCGAGAGCGGCAGTGTCGTTGTTACGGCGGTTGAAAAAAGCAGCGGAACGGAGTGATAATGTGATACACATTTTAAAGGCTGACAGATACAGCGTATCACCGGATGTGCTCGAAGTCGGTACTAAGGGCAGTGTCGGCAATGACTATATACGTCTTGCACTGTCTTCCGAATGGGACGGGCTGGCGGTCAAAATCTCGTTTTATCCGTCGAGGCGCGCCCCCGTTGTCATTGTCTGCGGTGATGATGATATAAAGATACCCGATGAAGTTTACGACTTTGCCGGAAAGGTAGAAGCGGTAATCAGCGGTGAAAACACGGAACACACTATGATATCGCTGCCGTTTATGCTGATAGTCGAAGAAACGCGGAAGCCTGCCAATACACCGCCGCGCGAGCCTACACCGAGCGAGATGGCACAGGTGTACTCGTATATGCAGCAAGCATTAAGCGTTGCCAACAGCGTACGAGAAGATGCAAACAATGGCGTTTTTGACGGCGATGATGGATATTCGCCAACCGTAAATGTGCAGGAAATCCCCGGAGGATATCGCGTTACAATTACTGATAAAAGCGGTCCGCATGAATTCGATATTTTAAGTCAGGGATTCATCATCGGAGATGGGTTGAAACTCGACATCAACACAAACGAATTGACGGTCGAGAATCCACTTCCTGATGCTTCGGATGCGGATAACGGGAAATTCGTTACTGTAAAGGACGGTAAATATACGCTTACGGAGCTTCCTAAGTACGACGGAACGTACGAAGTAACACCGCAGACCAATACTCCGGTAACGCTTAACACCGCTGAAAAATATCTTTCGGAAGATGTCACGGTAAAGAAAATCCCGTATTATGAGGTTGACAACGAATCCGGCGGCACTACGGTATACATAGGAAACGATTCCGAAATATCCATTTCTTAAGGAGAACATAGTATGGCTGATAAAGTAGCTTCAAAAATAATTTATGGCGGCAAAACAATTCTTGACCTTACCGGCGACAACATAACTCCGGACAAGGTGCTTCTGGAAATTCAGTATCACGGACCGGACGGTAAGATACACACGGGTACTTGTACATTTGATGTTGATTCTTCGACCGCTGACGTAAAAGAGGCTGAGGTTCTTAGCGGAAAGAAATATGCCGCGCTCGGTCAAATGCACACCGGTACAATGAAAAATAACGGTGGTTATACCGCTACGATCAAACTCAAGGACGATGTTATAAATCTTCCAATCGGTTTCCATGATGGCAGCGGTTCAATTCAAATCGACCCGACCGAGCTTGCTAAAATCATCGAAAACAATATTCGCGATGGTGTTACCATTCTCGGCGTAAAAGGTTCAATGAAAGGTTCTGAAGGCGTTGTCTCTCAGTCCAAAACAGTAACGCCGTCGACAGTAGAGCAGTCGGTACTTCCCGATACATCAAATGGCTACACACATCTCTCGGAAGTAATTGTTAAGGCAATTCCTTACACCGAAACAGAGAATGCGGCCGGCGGTCTGACTGTTACTATAGCATAGGCGGTGATTGAATGGCTTTAAAGCCTAATAAAATCGAATACGGCGGTAGAACGCTTATCGACCTTACGGGTGACAACGTGATTGCCGATGCGCTTGTTGAGGGATACAGTGCGCATGATAAATCTGGTGAGCCAATCAATGGCACAAATCCATACGAAAAAACCGCTACTGATGCCGAAGTAAACTCTCAGGCAGCAAAAATTGCGCAGCTTTCAGCTTTGTTAGACGAAAAGGCGGTCGGCAGCGGAATGGAATTAAAGACTTGCACGATAAGATTAATAAACAATTTATATATTGATCTTTCTGATTTTTTGTATTTTACTTCTGTTGACAATAACGGTAATATATCTGCAAGATACTCAGGTGAAATCCTGTCTGGAAATACACTTACCATGAGTGGTGTATTATGCAATTCTGTAATTTGGTTCAATTTTATCTTGTCCTTTAACTATGGCGCTAACATCACAATCGACGGAACACATTATACGGGTCAAACACTTCAAGCCCCGCCGGACACAATGGGCGTTTTAGAAATATCATTAAGTGAAGCACAATAGTGAGGTACATAATGCTACTTTTGAAACAAAATGGCAGTGCGCTTGATACATTAATAGAAAAAGCAAATAAATTACCTGATGCAGGTGGAGATACGACATTTGAAGATAACTTATTAAAACGATCTCTTAGCGGTGCATATGTCAACAATAGAATAACAAGCATTGGGCAATATGCTTTTCGCGGATGTACAAAAATTACATCCATGAGCTTCGCAGAAGTTAATAGCGTTGCCACAAACGCTATCTATGGTTGCACGGCGTTAACGTCCATCGAACTTCCAAAAGCGACAAGTATTTCAAGTAATGCCTTTAATACCTGCAGCAAGTTGACTTCTGTTATCGTTCCATTGCTCACAAGCCTTGATAGTTACGCTTTTCGTTCTTGTTTGGCTTTGGAATTCATTGATTTACAAAAAGCAGTAACGCTGAATAACACATTTTACGGATGCCCTAAATTAAAAACCGTTGTTCTGCGTAAAACTGACGGTATTACTACGCTTTCGAATACGTCGACGTTCACCCAAACTCCATTTGCATCAAACGGAAGCGGTGGCAAAGTTTTTGTCCCGCAAGCTCTGATTGGAACATATCAGGGAGCAACGAACTGGTCAACATTGTATGCCGCGGGAACTTGTGAGTTCGTGGCTATTGAGGGGAGCATATACGAATGATTTTATCTGAAAATTTAAGTATAAATAACGTGGGTTTTGTCCGTCATTATTCGGACAGCGGTAAAAAAATCCGTCAGGTTGAAACAGGTGTAGTGTACGATGAAGCGGTGGATGTACTGCCATGTAGGTACACTTACGAAGAAACAGACGAGCCAATCTCACGAGAAGAAATTACGGAGGAATAACCCACATGGAAATAACCACAATCCTCACGCTGACAACGATCATCGGCTTTGCGCTATCGGTCGCCACATTCTTCATCGGGCGCACGACCTCGGCAAAAAAATTAACATTGCATAACACAGGAGCAAAGCTTTGAGCGAATTAATACTCGCCCTGATTTCTGGCGGTGTAGGTGCCGCCATCGCCGGGGGAATCATGGGGCTTATAACCTACAAAGTGAAACGGCACGATGAAAAGCAAGACAAGCAGAACGGCACTTGCACAATGCACACCATGGCAATCCGGTATATAATGCTGTACGTCATCCGCGAAGAATGCGAAAAGCACATACATCGCGAATGGATAAGCTACGAAGACCGCCGTATGCTGCACAAGTGGCACGATCTGTATCACAAAGAGCTCGGCGGCAACGGAGATGCGGACTTACTCATGTCTGAGGTTGACGAACTGCCGCTGAAGATCGTCAAGGAGGAATGATAATGCTCAAAGGCATAGACGTAAGCACCTACCAAGGCACAATAAACTGGTCGGCGGTCAAGGCTGACGGCATCGACTTCGCAATAGTCAAAGCCACACAGGGCCGCGCGGTATCGTCGAACTCGTACTTATTCACCGACCGCCAATTCGCGGCAAACGTCACCGGCGCACATGACGTAGGACTTAAAGTCGGTGTATACCACTACCTCACGGCGAAGACCGTCAAGGAAGCGCAGACCGAAGCGGCGCATTTCTGCGACACAATAGCCGCATACAAGCCGCGCATTGAACTGTGGGCGGCGGTCGATGTTGAGGAAGACAAGTACCTGCCGCGCAACAAAAAGACGCTCAGCGCGATTGTGGATGCGTTCTGCGCGTATGTAGCCGCCGAGGGTTACCGTCCGATGGTGTACACAAACCCCAACTATCTCGTGTACAGGCTCGACAAGCTCCCGACGCACGACCTGTGGCTGGCGTTATGGCGTGACAAGGACCGCAAGCCGACCGGGTATGACAATATGAAGATATGGCAGTACGGCGCGGAAACGGTCAGGGGCATCTCAACCGGCGCGGTCGATTCCAACTACGGTTACTTCGATGTGGCGGTGGAGGACGTGCCGTCCAAGCCTGCGGTCATCGCGCCCGATACACCCGAATTTGAGGTGGGCGATAAGGTCAAAGTGCGCACCGGCAAGAACTACCTGTACGGCACTACCAAGAAGTTTGTGCTCTGGTTCCGCGAGTACGAGGTTATCTCGGTCAAGGGCGACCGCGTGGTCATCGGCAAGAAAGGAACCGTCACAGCAGCTGTCCATGCGGACAATTTGTATCTGGCATGAGATTTCTTAAAAAGCTGCTCATCTCCCTGTACGTATTCTTGGGCTGTTTTACGGTGGCGTGCTTCATCGCATGGTGCGTCACCGGCAGCGAACCGCAGGCACTTATCGCAGGCGTATTCGCAGGAGTGGGACTTGAATCGGTAGCCGGTGTATTCATCAAGCGCTCTGATTCGTCCGATACCGCGGCACATGCCGAAGTCGATGCAGAGGAAACAGCCGACGATGATATGGGCAGGGACGGTCGGGCGGAATAGGCAAAACAAAAACGCAGATAAAACCATAGCATAACAAACATAGAAAGGATAACATTAACATGGGAAATAACGAGTTTATCAAACTGGCAACACAGGCAGTAATAGATTACTTCAACAACCGCGTTGATAAAACCGATAACAAGGCACTCACCGAAGACGATGTGTTTGTCGTCTGGTCGTGCAAAACGCTTCAGAACAACAAGGCTCTGCTGTCAACCACTGTGAGCGATGGTATGTATTATGAGGTCACACACAACGGTGACAAGAAAGAAATATACTTCGATGCTTATAAGAAGTGGGAGAACAAGTGCATTAAGTACTGATCGTTTTTTTAGTAAAACAAAGCCCCTCGGTTGCGCGTCACGACGTGTCGGAGAGGCTGAGGGGATGTTACGTTTATTATAACACGTACAAGAGCATTTGTCAAATCACTATTAACAACAGGAGAAAACATGGCTTATAATCCCTACAGTGATCTGAGAAAGATCTACAATTACAAAACGGAGTACAACAAAGCCAAAAGCGCAAACGATACTGCGGCTATGAAAAACGCTCAGGATTCGGCAAAGATGTTCTATCAGAATTTGCGCGACAACGGCTATTCGTCGTACGCCGATCAGATGTCCGGTTATACCGAAGATCAGGCGCGTGATTGGGTCAACAGTTTTGACACCGCTCAGCCTGCTGTACAGGTCAATGCCGGTACAATGCAGCCGACGCAGAATCAGCAGTTTACTCAGCCGGTAGCACCTGCGGCAGCTGCAAATAACGCGAACGGTTCTATATATCAGGGCATTACCAAGGATATATATGACATGGTTCAGGGCGTTACCGATAACAAAACGCTGTACGACCACTCGAAGTATACGCTTCAGGACGGCAATTTCGGGCAGTACGCGGAACTGGCATTACCGTTCTACGAATCGCTCCGTGAATCCGGCAGAAACGATATCGCCGACTATCTCAGCGGCTCGAATACTCAGCAGGCGCTTGAATATCTGCGCAGCATCGGCATTGAGCTTGATCCCGGTCAGCAGGATATGAACACGATCCTCGGCAATATGCTCACACAGCCGCAGCAGAGCCTTGACATGGGCGCGGTGTGGCAGCAGTCTCAGCCGATACTCGACTATATCACACAGGTAACAAAGCCGGATGCGGCGACTCAGGCGGCAAATCAGCAGGCTCAGAACAACATGAACGCGCTCATGCAGCAGATTCTCGGCAACAATCAGCAGATATCGCAGGATTCGGCGGCACTTAACAATCTTATCAAACAGTACATGGGCGAACAGACAGCGCGGTATGATGACCTCTACAACTGGCTGAAGAACGAAAACTTCTACGAATCCGACACCGCAAAGAACATCATGAGCTACTACAATGCCATGGGTGGCAAGGCGGCAAACGAAGCAACTGCGGAGGGCATGGCACAGAACGCAGGCAATATCGACAGCTACGCGGCGGCAAATGCGCTTCGTCAGCAGCTTGATTTTACCAATGCCGGCAACAATGCGGTGCTGAACCAGTATAACGCGCAGTCGGGCAAGATGCTTGAAACGCTTAAGGCCCTCGGTGTAGATGTCGGCGATGCACAGGACAGACTTGCCGGTATTCTCGGCGGCAATCAGGCGTACAATGCGGAGATGGCGGGACAGTATAACACCGGTATGGATACGGTGCTCGGTATGATAAACAGCAATGCGCAGAACAGCAGTACGGCCGCGGTTGATGCGCTCGGTAAGCTGCTTGGCCTGTACGAAGCCGGTATGACGAATGATACCAACAGATATCTCGGTCAGCTCGGTACTGCCGGTGAACTGCTTGCTAATCGGGAGTCGCTTGAATCGGCTGAACGTCAGCTTTCGGCGACAAATGCGGCAAATCTCGAAATGCTTAATCGTGAGCTTGCTTCCAATGAGCAGATATCGGCGAATGAGCTTGCACAGGCTATGCAGCTTGCGGGTATCGACCGTGAACTTTCGCTTGCGGAGATGGAAAATGCTTATAAAATAGCGAGTGCCGGTCACGCTTCCAATGAACGAATTTCGGCAAATGAACTTGCCGCAGCACTGGTACAGGTGCAGGCAAATAACGCTACTGACAGATATGTAGCTGACCTCAATGCAAGTACCAATAAATATCTGGCAGACACCGAGGCTGCATCAAACAAATACGCGATTGATGCAGAAACGGCTATGAACAAATACAATGCCGATACCGAAAAGGCTATTAATGATGCCAAAAACGGCACTGCTTCAGCAGGAACCAGCACAAGCGAACCCGTCGGTTTTGATGAATTTATGGACTTGTTTTTCATGACACGCCCCGATGTGCTCAAAAACAACAGTATCGGCACAGAGGATTTTGTTGACGGTCTGACTATCAAGGCAATTGCAAATGCTTTTGGATGGGATGACAAAAAGGTAAAAGAGCTTGAGGAACAGGTCACCGCTTACAAAAATAAGGTTACAAACGCAGAAACCTCCCAGGATCATATAAATGACCCTCGTGCAAATGGCGTTTGGTCGCTTAAATCCGGACTTAACTAACATCCACTCGGAGGATATATGGCTGATAACAACGTAAAAAACCGTTATGCAGCTCTCATGGAGGGTACGAAGATTTCTTCTGCCCTCAATGAAGACAAGCACAAAGACGAATACACATCCAAAATTCGCTCCTATTACGATAATCTTCAGAAACAGAAGCGCAACGATCAGCTTAAAGCTCAGGGCAAGAGTGATGCCGATATCAAGATAATTGATACTCTCGGAAACATCCGCAAAGAAAAGGCGCAGAAAAACGCCGCTTATGAAGCAAGTAAGCCGGTAAGCGGATTCACTACCGACAAAGCTGTCGAAGTCGGCAAGGTTCTTTCGGGAAATGCTCCGGCAACGTCGAAGATCTTCGATACTACCGGGCTTAAAACGCTTGAAGAACGTCGCGCAGAGCAGCAGAAAGCAGATACAGAAACTTTCGATACGCTCAAATATCTGTTTGGCACTAATACTCCTGCCGGAGAACGCCTTATAGAAAATGTAGTCAAAACAGCTGACAAGGTTGTTCCCGAACCCGTTCAGTATGCGGCGCGTCGCGGTACTCTCGGTACTGTAAGCTCGCTCGCTTCTATCGCTGATACCGTAGAAGCAGTGCGCAAGGGTATTGAAAACGCTCAAAACGGCGGCAGCTTCAAGAGCGGATTCGCTAATTATCTTAAAGGCGGAGATAATCTGCAAGCCTATACAGAGCAGCAGAAAGAAAAGGTCGAAGCCAACCTCAGAGATAAACCGAATGTTGTAACAAACGCACTCGGTGATCTTTCGGAAAGTTTCGGCTACATGATTCCGTCACTCGCTGCTTCCGCTGTGTCCGGTGCGGCAGGTATTCCTGCGGCAATATCAAAGGTGGTATCAGCCACACCTCTCGCAGCAAGCGGCTTTGCATCAGGTACACGCGAAGCACTTAAAAACGGTGCGACCGAAAATGAAGCTCTTGCTTATGGTGCACTTTCGGCTCTTATTGAAAGCGCCGGCGAATATGCAATCGGCGGTGTTCTCGGTAAAGGAAGCGGTCTTATAGATACCGGACTTAAGAAGCTGGGGCTTGATATCTCCAAGAACATTGCAAATCCCGTGGTAAAATCGCTTGTAAATTACGGCACATCCGCTCTCGGCGAGGGCACGGAAGAAGTGATTCAGGAAGCATTATCGGTTGGAGCACGCAAGCTCACATATGATGAAGCCGCTAAAATAGACGCGGGAGAACTCGCATATGCAGGGCTTCTCGGCGCTCTTATGGGTGGTGTCGGTTCGCTTCCGTCGGGTATCAGCAACACTGTAAGTGGTGCGAGAACCGTTTCCGAATACAAGAAATTTGCCCGTGATATCAGCGATGTAGCCAACAACGGCGGTATCAACGATGCAAAAACCATCGCAGATGGCATGAGAACCGCGTGGGCCGGTCAGATCAATGCGATCGAATCCAACAAAACTTATGATCCCGAGCAGAAAGAGATAGCTGCCGCACCGTATAAGTGGCTCGTACAGGAGACAGACAAGCTGATAAACACGCTTTCGTCTACAGATTATAAAGAAGCCGTATATTCCAATCCCGCAACAGCCGAAGACGTAAAGTCGGGCGAAATCACAAAAGCCGAAGCGATCGAGAAGAACAAGAACATCATCGACGCGGTACGCAACGACAATTCGCTTGCCACCGATGAAAAGAAGTCGTACATCGACCCGATCACCAAGGAAGCCGCAAACATCAATGCCGTAGAAGACGTACGCCCCGATTCAGGTGAGTTTGACGACATGGCGGGCATCCGCGAAGCCATGGAAGAAATCGCGACTGAGGAACGCGCAGAAGCTCAGGCGAAGTCTGAGGAAGACAAGCTGATTGAGCAGATTGCAAAAGAAACCAATGCCGAGATCGAAGCCGCACGCAATCCCGAAGAAGTACCCATGCCGCCGAAACAGTCATTGACTGAAAGCGCCGAAAGTGGTACAATTGAAACGGTCGAAACTCCGGTACAGGAACAGCCGGCAGATGAAGCCGCCAAACCCGTTGAAACGCCCGAAGCGGTCAAGGAAGTCGCACTTCCGGAAGCGGAAACCGTGGCAGAAGTACCGGAAACGGAACAGAATGTGTCGGAAACCTCCGAAGCTGCCGAAGTTTCGCAGGAAGAAACTGAAGAAGCTCCCACCGAATCGCGCTTCAAGAACGATACACTTGATGTTGTCACCAAGAAGCATACCAAAACCGGCGCTGACCTTATTGTCGGCAAGGTCAACCGTACACTCCCCAAGGAAGAATACGCGGAATTCAACAAAGCTGTAAAGGCGGCAGGCGGCTATTACAGCAAGTACGCAGGCGGTTTTGTCTTCCCGAACGAAGAATCGCTTGACAAGATGCGCGGCGTTATCGGTATCAACGATACTCGCACCGTCAGCGACACCGGTGCTTCTGTACAGGAAACTGCCGTTGAGCCGGAAGTGGATGAAGCTGTTGAAGCCGTAAGAGAAGCTGTAAAAGCGCGGACTGCCGAAGCGGAAGCAACGGAAGCTGTCGAACCCACCGCAGAAGCTCCGCAGGAAGCTCAGACTGCACCGGAAACAGCCGAAGAAACTGCCGCAGCCGAATCTGAAGCAGAGGAAGAAACTGCCGCAGAACAGCCGCAGGAAGTCGCAGAGAGCGAAAAGGAAACGGTTGAGGAAAGCACGGAAAAATCAGAGCAGGAAGAATCCAAGCCGAAGAATCCGAACAAACCGAGCAACATTTCCAAAAATGCGCAGAAGATTGCCAATGGAATCGAAAGCGGTATGTCAGCGGATGAACTCAACCTCCGCAAAGGTAAAGTCTCCGGATTTGACCTTGAACAGCGTGAGTATATCGCGGATGCTCTTGTTGATGGTTTAAAGACCGATGTGAATGAAATTCATGTTGAAGTGCCGCGTGATGGCACACTCGATATCAACAACAATCCCGAAAGCGTTGCTCATGTGCTTGACAGACTCGGTGCATCCGCTCCGGAAATCGAGCTTACCACCGTACAGAAGAACGCTATGCGGTATATGGCGTCCAAGGACAGACTTATTTATGCTCCTGTTGGCGATAAAACCGTAATTACCGACGGCATGGTAGGTGTCGTGCTTCCCAAGGCAGCAGCGGATGCGTTTGTCGAGGAACATATCAAGATTTCCGAAGCTAACAATAAGGCGACAGAGATATATAACAATGTATCTAAAGCGGAAAAAGTTGCACTTGACCGTACAGCGCAGTATGTAAACGTGGAAACTTGGGGATTATGCGTTGAAATCTCAGATGCAAACGGAGAAAAATACGCACTGACAGAAAGCCGACTTAACATACTTAATACATCCAAGTCTGCCGAGCTCAATATTTCCGCAATGAACAGTGCGCTTTCGGTAGTTACCGCTACAGATGGCAGTGAAATCGTTGCGTTTACCGTGGCTCGTCCGGAATCTGTCATACGCAGAGAGATCGTGCGCACTGCTACGGGCAGTGGTAAGGCTCAAAAAGTAGGACTTCCTTATAAGAAAGGCTATTTTGACGGCACATCCGTTTCGACCGAACCCACCGAAACAATAAAGGAGAACAACGAAAATGGCGAAAATGCTGATAACCAAGGAACAGTACAACAGCCTGTCACCGATAGGCAGGGAGATACACGAGTACTGGATGAAGTGGAAACCGGAGATGTACAAGGAACTGAACGAGGACGGAAGTCTGTGGGAGGTTCTGAAAAGCGAGGACGAAAGGCTGAACGAGATGATACTCGAACTGATGCAGAACGGACTGGCAGAGGATCAGGCGAAGGAGATAGCGAGAGCGGAAATATACGAACCGATGGATTAAAGACCGAATCCAAACCGCTTAAAGAAGAGGTTTCCGAACTCAAAGAGCAGAAATCCACCGAAAAGCCCAAGGGAAGCAACTTTGTTATAGGCGACAGCCTTGATCTTCCGAGCGGTGAAAAGTCTCGGTATAAGGCAAACGTCGAAGCTATACGGCTTGTAAAACAGCTGATGGCAGAAGACAGATATGCAACTCCCGAAGAACAGACCGTGCTTTCAAAGTACGTCGGCTGGGGCGGACTTGCAAACGCCTTTGATGAAAGCAAGAGCGAATGGTCAAAGGAATATGCGGAATTAAAGGAAATACTGAGCGAGGAAGAATACAAGCTCGCAAAGGAATCCACCCTTAACGCGCATTACACCGATATATCGGTAATCAAGGCGATGTACGACGGGCTGAAACAGCTCGGCTTTAACGGCGGTCGTATGCTCGAACCTGCGTCCGGTGTAGGTAACTTCGTTGGCGCAATGCCTGCGGATATGAGTGATAAGGTAAAGAGTTGGACGATGATAGAACTTGACAGCATTACCGGACAGATTGCCAAGTACCTCTATCCGAACGCCAATGTCAAGATACAGGGCTTTGAAAAGGCACTTATTCCCGACAGCTACATGGATGTTGCTATCAGCAATGTTCCGTTCGGCAATTATGCCATCAATGACAAGAAGTATCCGGCAAGCGTTACAGGCGCTATTCACAACTATTTCTTTGCAAAGGCTCTCGATAAAGTCAGACCCGGCGGTATCGTGATGTTCATCACATCTTCGTACACCATGAACTCGCGCGACAGCTCGGTAAGACGCTACATCGCAGAGAGAGCGGACCTTATCGGCGCGATCAGACTTCCCGATACTGCGTTCAAGGTAAACGCCGGTACAGAGGTAGTCACCGACATTATCGTACTCAAAAAGCGTGAAGCCGGAACACCGTATGCAGGCGAAAACTTCCTTGATGCTACATGGCAGCAGCCGGGCGCATATATAAATCAGTATTTTGCCGATCATCCCGAAATGGCACTCGGTACTCCGTCCATGGATGGCGGTATGTATCGCGGCAATTCGCTGACATATAAACCGCTCGACGGCAAGGGCACACTCGCCGATCAGATTCGTGAAGCGTTCTCAAACATCAATGCGAAGATGGACTATCCCGAAAAGCCCACTCCCGAACAGGCGCAGACCGAAGCAAAAGAAGCCATCGACCGCAATAAGCAGAACGGATTTGCCGAAAAGGACGGTAAACTGTATCGCATAAGCGATGGAGCGCTTACCGAATATGAGGGCGATGCAAAGTCGGCAGAGCGCATTAAAGGTATGCTCAATCTCAGAAGTGCGGCAAGAGAACTGCTTAACAGTCAGCTTGAAAACCGCGGCGGCAAAGAGATCGAGAAAGCACGCAAAAACCTGAACGATATCTATGATAAATTCGTAAAGGCAAACGGCTTCATCAATGCTCAGGCAAACAAAACCGCTTTCAAGGACGACCCCGACAGCTATTCTGTATTTGCTCTTGAAAACTGGGACAGCGATAAGAAGACCGGCACAAAGTCTGAAATCTTCACAAAGAACACCGTCTCGCCGAATGTCACCGTCACTTCGGTAAGCGATGTAAAGGAAGGACTTATCGTATCGGTCAACAGAACCGGCGGCGTTGATGTACCGCTTATATCAAACCTTACCGGCATGAGCGAAGACGACGTGACAAGTGCGCTTATCGACGGTGGATTCGCTTTCAAGAACAAGGATGAACAGCTTGAAACCGCCGAAACCTACCTTTCGGGCAATGTAAGAGCCAAACTCCGCGAAGCAGAAGCCCTTGCAAGCGTGAACGATGACTACAAGGTCAACGTGGAAGCACTGAAAAAGGTCGTTCCGAAAGATATTGACTACAGCGAAATCTATGTAAATCCCGGTACAACATGGATTCCCGACAGCGTATATTCCGACTTTGCGGCATATATGCTTGAGGGCAGAAACGGCGAGTACAATAAGGATGTAGAGATCGCCCGCGTACCCGAAACAGGCGTATACACCGTACAGCTCAACAGATATTATCTGAAAGCAAACTCGGCAAATACCCAGAAGTGGGGCACTGCAAGACGCTCGTTCCTTGAGCTGTTTGATGCAATGCTCAATTCCAAGAGCGTAGTCGTCAAAGACAGGCTCGAAGACGGTACAAGCGTAATCAACAAAGACGCTACAGCGGCAGCCAACGAAAAGGTTGAAGCCATTACAAAGGAGTTTCAGGAATGGTTATGGCGTGACGAATCGCGCAGAACCCAGCTTGCAAGCCTTTATAACGAAGTATTCAACTCGATCGTTACACCGAAGTATAACGGCGAAAATCTGACGGTCAACGGCTCAAATGCCGCAAAACCTCTGCGTGAACACCAGAAAAACGCTGTACAGCGCATTATCGCATCGGGCGGCAATACACTTCTCGCACACAGAGTCGGCGCAGGCAAGACCTACGAAATGGCGGCTGCGGCAATGAAGTTAAAGGAACTCGGACTTGTAAATAAGCCGATGTTCGTAGTACCCAAGTCGCTTGTTGCACAGTGGGGCACTGAGTTTGTGGACTTCTTCCCGGCGGCAAAGCTGCTTGTAGCCGAAGCATCCGACTTTACTCCGGCAAACCGCAAAGTGTTCATGAACCGTATCGCAAACGGTACATACGACGCGGTTATAGTTTCGTATGAGCAGTTTGAAAAGCTCCCGGTATCGGGCGAGTATGAAACCGGTTTCTACGAAGACCAGATAAACAAGATCACTCAGGCCATCGAGAGAGACCGTGCACAGCGCGGCAAAAACTCGCTCACCGTAAAAGACCTTGTAAAGAAGCAGAAACAGCTTCAGACCAAGCTCGAAAAGCTCAGAGACAAACCGAAAGACGAGGGCAACATCTCGTTTGAAGAACTCGGCGTTGACTCACTGTTCGTTGATGAAGCGCACAACTTCAAGAACCTCATGTACACAACGTCAATGACCAATGTTGCGGGACTCGGCAATAAGGACGGCTCAAAACGTGCGTTTGACCTGTATATGAAAGTGCGCTACCTGCAGCAGCTCAACGGCGGTAAGGGTATAGTATTTGCCACGGCGACACCTGTAATGAACAGTATGTCCGAAATGTACATCATGCAGGAATACTTACAGCCCGATCTGCTTGAACAGCTCGGACTTGACACCTTTGATGCGTGGGCAAAACAGTTTGGCGAAGTCGTAAACGGCATCGAGATCAAACCGAGCGGACAGGGCTACCGTGTAAAGCAGTCGTTCTCGCGCTTCAAGAACCTCAACGAATTACAGCTTTTATTCCGTAACTTCGCGGATGTGCTGACCGAAATTCCCGGACTTAAAATTCCGAAGATGAAAGGCGGCGCAGTCAATGTAGTTGTATGCAAACCCGGCGAATACCAGCAGAACTACATGAAAGAGCTCGAAGAAAGAGCGGATAAAGTAAAGAGCGTTGACCCGTCGGTCGATAATATGCTCAAGATCACCTCTGACGGACGTAAAATATCCTACACTCAGAGAATGATCGACCCGTCACTGCCTTATGAGGAAAGCTGCAAGATATACCGTTGTTCGGACAATATCATCAAGCGATACAAAGACAGCGGCGATATCAAGGGCACACAGCTCGTTTTCTGTGATATGGCAACTCCCAAGGGCAAGAGCAGCGTAACGGATAATACCGATACCGACACCGACACGATGGATACCGAAAGCGTAAAGCTTTACGATGACATCAAGGCGCGTCTTGTCAAGGGCGGCATCCCGGCAAAGGAAATAGCTTTCATTCACGAAGCTGACACCGATGCAAAGAAAAAGAAGCTGTTTGCCGACGTAAACGACGGTAAAGTCAGAGTGCTTATCGGTTCAACCGGCAAGATGGGCGTAGGCATGAACGCACAGAAGCGTGTTGTGGCTATCCATCATCTTGATGCACCGTGGCGACCGGGCGACGTTGAACAGCGCAACGGCCGAGCTTTCAGACAGGGCAACATTAATGAAGAGGTAGAGTGCTTCACTTATGTTACCGAGGGCAGTTTCGATGCACGTCTGTGGGACATACTCGAACGGAAGCAGAACTTCATCAATCAGATCATGAACGGTGAAAACGTCGGACGCGAAGCCGAGGACACCGGCGAAGTCACCCTTTCGGCGGCAGAGGTAAAGGCTCTTGCATCGGGCAATCCGCTTATCAAGGAGCAGGTCGAGCTTGACAGTGAGATCAAGAAACTCGAATCGCTTTACAGAGCGCACAATTCCGCTGTTTCAAATGCGAAATACCGTTTAAAAGAAGACACAGGCGCAGTCAGCATTGCCGAGCAGCGTCTTGAAAACACCAAGGCAGACGTTAAGGCGATGGTTGACAACCATTCGGAAGGCAACTTCCTTATGACCGTCGGCGGTAAAAAGTACACGGATAAAAAAGAAGCGGGCGCGGCTCTCATGGCTGCGGCAGAAAAGAAAGCCGTCGAAACGGAATACACTTCCGTCGGCAGCTTCTGCGGATTTGATATGCGTGTAATTAAGACTCCGGAGGGCATCAGGGGCACTCTGATGGGCAAACAGGGCTATCCGTTCAGTACATATCCTGCCGCTACAACCCAGATGATAAACCAGATAGTATCAAAGGTTGAAGATCTTCCGAAGCAGATCAAAGCATCGGAAATCGCAATCGAGAGACTTAAATCTGATATCGCTGAGCAGGAAAAGATCATTGCATCGCCGTTTGCAAAGCAGGCTGAGCTTGACAAGAAACGCGCAAGATACAATGAGATAATGGATGAGCTTAACCCCAAGGACGAGCAATCGCTTGACGGCATCGACGAGGGTAGCACCGCAAAGGAAGCCGATTCGCAGTATTCACTTGCGCATGAAGATCTTCAGACAGACGATGAGTACGTTGAGGAACTGATTCGCAACGTAATATCGCCTATGGGAATCAAGGTGGTGTTTGATAAGGAAGTTTCGGACGATGCAAGCGGATTATACGACATTGTTGCTCTTGACAACGGAAACGTATATGTATCGGCAAGTAGAAACGTCATTACCGGCACAACAACCGAAGAACTGCGGCGTGATGTTACAAATTTCTTCAATGATCTTCTCGACAAGCAGCCTTCGATAGACATTATAACAACAAATGGCGAAACTCTCACAATAACCAAAAACGAAACTGCAAGCAAAGCAAGAGACAATTATAGAACCGTTGATGGAAAAAGAGAGTTGATGACAGATACCGAATATTCTATCAAAGCGCGTGTGACAGCCCACATCGATGAAATTTCCGAGGCATCCGTTCAAAGAGGAACAAAGATCGACGACAAAAACCATTCTTTCGCCAAAAACGGTTTTACTTATCGCAGAGCATATTTCAAAGATTTTGACGGTAAATATTATGAAATAGGGCTGTCAATAGGCCATAACGGAACAACGGCAACTGTTTATAATGTTGGTAAAATAAAAGAAAGCGTTGCACCTTCAGCTAATATCTTAGCCGTTGTGGGGTCTCAGCCCCTTAGTGCAACACTTAAAAAAAGCAATATACCGGCAGCTGATAAAGCCGCAAGTGGGTCTTTGCCCGATGGTATATTGCCTGAAACTATTATACCACAAAAATTCAATTTGTCAAGTGCTTCCGGCAAAACAATCCGTCCGCTTGCTTACTACGACCCCGAAACTCGTACAATCCATGTGGTAGGCAATCCTCCGTCGCTGACAACGCTTCTCGGTCACGAGCTGTTCCATGCGCTTTCAAAAGAGGATCAGGCGAGACTTGTATACTTCTTCCGCACAAACTCCGATACAAACTCTGCCGAATTCAAGAAGTGGCAGCAGGAGATCACGGAACTGTACAGTAAAAAGTATGCTGAATCCGGCAGAGAGTTTACCGAAGCCGACTTCTGGCGCGAGTACGCGGCAATGAGCTGTGAATCGCTGTTTACAGATAAGCAGTTTATCGAACGTCTCTGCGGCAAATCCCCATCGCTCGGTCGGCGTATACTCAACTGGATCCGCGATATGTGGTATCGTATCACCGGAAACAGCCGTTATACAACCAACCGCGCGGTAGAAGCCGGCAAACTCAGCGAACAGGCACTCCGTAAAGCGGCTCTGATCTACAGTGACGCGCTCGGTGTCAAGCTGAATCTTGTAGAGCGGCAGATTGTCAAGTCCTCCGTTCCGGAAGCAATCGCGTCCGATATGGGCTTCGGTGACGATGTGGGCGGTATCAACTACTCGCTTGAAGCTGATGAGGATATTACGGATGCCAAGGCGGATGGAGACGGCGTTACTCTTGAACAGTTTAACGAAGACTTTGAAAGCGCAAAGGTGGTCCCGAAATCCGACTCGTGGCTCACAAAGGGCAAAAACGCACTCGGCGAGATTGTAAACAAGCTCACCCGTGCCGATTCGCTCATTCCCGAACGCGGCAAGGATGCTGAATATTACGTTCCTCTGCGTCAGCAGATCATTCGTATCAGAGACAACTTTGTCCGTTCCCAGAACTCCGCACTTACCGAAATCATGGGTATGATGACATATACCGATGAAAAAGGCAAACGGAAAGCTCTCAGCGCCGACGAAGCAGGCAAGTTTACAAAGCTGGTATATCTGAATGACCTTATCGAAGAAGCCAAGGTTCAGCGCGACAGCGGCAAGGAAGTAAAACTCCCGAACGGCTACAGCGAGGAAGACGTACATAAACTTCACGATGAACTGACCGCATCTCTTACGGAATCCGAACGCGCTCACATAAACGAAGCACTTGAAAAACGTGCGGCGGCATGGAAGCGGCTGACGGATGATTATATCAGATATAACCGTTTGTGCGGATTCGACGTTTCAAACCGCATCAAGCGTGAAGCATATTACCGTCATCAGGTGATTGACTTCATGACCGACCCCGAGGGACACACCAAGCGTTACGGCAAGGTCAACGGTATGCATCTGAATGACGGCCGTTCGTTCCTCAAACGCAGAACCGGCAGTGAGCGCGGTATAAACACCGACTTCGCATCGGTCGAATTCCTTTCGCTGCAGCAGATGCACTACGACACGGAAGTGGCAAAGGCTCTGTCAAAGGTCAAGGAAAAGTACGATATGAAGCCTGCGTTTGTAAAGCGCGCAAAAGCTGAAAACGAGGAAGCAATTCAGAATCTCATTCTCCGTGAAGCGCGTGAAGCAATGGCTGCGGATATGCGTTCCAAGGGACAGGCGGTCAAAGACGAGGACATAGACGAGCTTGAACCGCTCATGACCGTAAAGAACGGCAAGATGCGCTATGTCAGCGAAACCTACGAGCAGATCATGCAGTACAACAAGGGCATGGCACGTTCACTCAGTCAGCTCACACAGCTCGCAATCGACGGCGAACTTGACGGATATGCAAATACCGCCGGTCACAGACTCGCACTCGAACAGCTGAAGCGCGGAATGATGAACGAAAGCACGTTCGATTTTATGTCAGAATTCGTTTCCGAGAACGATAACGAAGCTGCAATAGCTGCCCGTGTGTTCTTCAAAAACTCGGCTCTGAAACGTCAGTTTGTCGAAGATAAGCTCGGCGACAAGTTTATGACATGGGAAAAGATCGCAAAGAACGAGGGCTATGTCATATTCCAGCCGCGCGAGGGACGCTACAGCTACAATATGCAGGCTCTTGACGAATCGGCGGCAAGAAAGCTGGCAGAGGAAATCGCGGCAACAGTTGCAAAGGATGAAGCCGCAAAGCTTACAACCGAGGAATGGAACGCCATTATTTCCACCTACGCAAGGCAGATTCGCGTTATGGGACAGCCATATGAGCAGTGGGCGGTAAAGCCGCTTATTACTCAGGTGTTCAACAAAAACGCGATGGAAGCAATAGCCGGACAGGTTAACAGCAACTCGGCGGTAAACTATTACCTTAAGATGCTGCGGCACTGGAAAGGCTGGGTAACTGCCGGCAACATACTTCGTGCGGCAAAGTACCACATCAGAAACTTCATCGGTGATATAGAAGCGGCACTGACTGCCGATCCCGGAGTGTTAAAGATGGTTCCCCAGGCGTTCGGAGAAATACGCGGTGTGATATTCGACCGTAAAGAGCCGAGCGACACATACCGTGAATGGCTTGAACTCGGCGGCGATACAAACCTTATAGCGATACAGGAAATGACCGAAAGCGAACGCAGAAAGTATCTGCCGATGTTCGCGGAAGATCTCTCAACACCGCGAAAGGTAATAACTGCCGTTGTAAAACCGTTCAGTACATTAGCTAAATTCGGAGAAGATGTAAACCGTACCCGTGAATCGCTTCTCAGATACGCTTCGTACCTGTACTACAAGGAAAAGCTCACCAAGTCGGGCGGTAAAGTCACCGACTACGTTGCATCAAACCGCCATATCATCAACGGACTTGACACCATCGAAGAAAAAGCATACCAGCTTTCGGCGGATGCTCTCGGCAACTATGCAGATATATCGGAGTTTGGTCGTCAGATCAGACGCGGACTCATTCCGTTCTATTCGTTCACCGAGTCGAACATGAGACGATATTACAGATTCTTTGCCAACCCGATAATCTCCATTGCAAAGGGCGATAATCGCGCGGCAAACGTCGGCAATCTCGCAAAGCGCATGGCGACACCGGCAATGGGCGCAATACTTCTCGCACTCATCAACCGCGTTCTCAATGAGGAAGCGGATGACAAGCTCCCCGAAGATGTACGCAACAGACCGCATATCACATTCGGCGAGTGGGGCGGCAACGTATACGCCTTTACGAGAGTGGGCAACATGATGGAACTGCTCGAATGGGTGGGACTTGATGACTTCGAGTGGACAGAGGAAGACTGGCAGGCTCCTATAGATAAACTGTGGGACAGCATTACTCCCGCAGTAAAAGTACCGTTTGAGCTTTTTTCCGGTGAATCTCGCTATAGTGACTTCGACAAACCATCCAAGATTAGAGACAGGTGGGAATACTTTTTCAACGCTTTTGGACTTTCTGATATATACAAGGGTCTTACCGGTAAGCCCGTAAAGAACGGATTGTGGGATACTATCCAAAACATGGCATTATACAAGTATGACACACTTGAATCTGCGTATTGGGATACCATTGATAACAGAAACAATTGGAAAGGAAGCGAAGGCGTTTCAAGAGAATATGAACCTCACCAAATGGCATTGTATTATGTCAAACAAGCAATACGGTATGGCGAATCCAATAAGGCAAAAAAATATGTCAAAGAATATTTTGCGTTAGGCGGAACAGGAAGCGGAATTGTAACTTCAATATCCAGCATGAATCCGTATTGGGGGATGACAAGTGAAGAATCGAAAGATAAACGAAAAGCGTGGGAGGAATCTCTCGATGAAATAGAATATGAAAAACTCCAAAGTGCCGTATATTACTATGAATCTTTTCTTGAAATCCCCGAAGCCTACAAAAAGAAACTTCGCAAAGCCGACAATGCCACCGCCGAACAGCTGATGAACTACTACATCGACTACGTCATGGCATCACAGAAAGAAGCAAAGAGGAAGTAAAATGCAGGAAATAAACATCAGTGCGCCGAAGCCCAAGGGACGGGTGGTAAAATGCAAGGCTTGCGGCAGGGTGTATGATCTCGGAGAGCTTACCGTACTGCGGCACGAGCGCAATAAGTGCCCGTACTGCGGTACATGGCAGCTCTATCTTGACCCTAAGAAAAAGGCGCACCGGGAACTCGAAGAACGGCAAAGCCGTCCGATAAGCTACGAAATGGATGCTTTCAGAGAGTGCCCGGCACGACGGGATTCATACGGACTTACAACCGGAGAGATCGTCAAGACAAATATCGCCATTGAAAAGAATTTGCTCGGAGAGATAAAACGCCGGGCAAAGGAAAACGGGCGGTCGATGTCGGAGGAAATACAGCGCGTGCTGTACGTTCACTATGCCGAGATCATAGCCGCCGAACGGAAGATATTCGAACGAAACTAACGCGTGTGGTACGGGGACACTCTCTCCGTACCGGAAAGGAATCTATATGACAGATATCACACCGATAGCAACAATAATCATCGCGCTTATATTCGCTGTAATAACAATTATTATAGCACCATGGATTAAATCGCGGACAACCTCCGAACAGCTTCAACAGATCATGTCATGGGTAAATATCGCCGTACTTGCCGCCGAACAGCTTTTCAAGGGCATCGGACGCGGTGATGAAAAGAAGCAGTATGTACTTGACTTTTTAAAGTCAAAGGGATATTACATTGACCCGGAAAAAATTGAAGCTATGATCGAATCGGAAGTTGCAAAGCTGAACGGAGGCAAGACCAATGAAACGTAAACTGAAAAGCCGTAAACTGTGGGCAGCCTGCGCCGGTTTTATCGCCGGTCAGATAGCGGCGCTCAATCCCAAGAATCCGACCGCGGTCCGTATTGTCGGCTTGCTTGTATCTGGTGCATCGGTCGTGTCTTATACATCCGGAGAATCCCGTGTAGATGCTGCCGGTGCAGTGCCGCTGATACTGCCGTCGTGCGATAAAGCAGAGGAAGAGTGAAAGGCGGCGACGTCATGTGACAGACCATCTCACACGCAAACACGCATTTACCGCCATCTCTGACCGTGACGAATACCGCCGTCTGCTTGACCGCTGTGCACTCACGCCGGACGATGCACACCTCATGGAGCTGCTGTATATCAAACGCATGGACCTCGCCTGCGCCGCCGATATGGTGGGCTACAGCTACACTACGGCATACCGTCGGCATAAAAAGGCTCTTGCAGCCATAACCGAGCTGACGAAAAAGCGGTTAAAAGACACATAATAGTTGAAGAAAAGCCATTCCAATTCTATGGTACACTGTGACTGTAGAAAAGGAATGGCTTATTTTTATCGGAGGTGAAACAAATGGCTTTCGGATATCCGGGTTATACACAGTACCCGATGTATCAGCCGTACGGACAGCAGTATCAGCCGATGCCGCAGACGATACAGCCCCAGCAAGCGCCGCAGAGTGGACTCAACCGCGTAACGGGATATGAGGGCGCAAGGGCATTTCAGGTACCGGCGAATTCGATAGTACCGTTGTTCGACGATACGCAGGATGTGTTTTATATCAAAACAACCGACAGCGGCGGCTTTCCGACGATAAAAGCCTACAGGTTCTCGCCAATCGAGGACGCACCGACACAGCAGGCGCAGGGACTTACCAGACCGGAAATCGAGCAGATGATTCGAGAGGAGATAGCAAAGTATGAGCAGCAGTTTGTTCCGAAACAGCAGCAGCGAAATGGCGGCAAATATGAATCCGCAGGCGCAAAGTCAGGCGGATATAATGAGCAGGTTTCAGCACTTTCTTCAGGCGATGCAGGGCAGAGATCCGGCGGCAATGCTTAGAGAACTGATGTCAAGCGGCAAATACAGCCGTGACAACGTGGCACAGGCTGAGCGCATGGCAAAACAGTTTATGCCGCTGTTCTCAAAATTTTTCAAGTGACATCATCGGGCGTGCACACCGATTTTGTTATAAATTAAATTACAATATGGAGGCAACACAATGGATGATTATAACCTTGCCGATATTGCGACCGTTACCCGTGATAACAACAGTTCGGGCTCTAACGGCGACCTCTTCGGCGGCGGCGGTGCGGCAATGCTTTTACTGCTGCTCTTCTTTCTCCTCGCGGCAGGAGGTGGCGGTATGTTCGGCGGTTTAGGCGGTCTCGGCGGCGGTGGCGGTGCAATTAACGGCATCCTTACCCGTACCGATCTCCAGCAGGGTTTTGATACTCAGGAGATCACCCGCAAACTCGACGGCCTGACCAACGGTCTCTCCGACGGTTTTTATGCACAGAACACCACTATGCTCAACGGCTTTGCGGGCGTCACTGCGGCTGTCAACTCGGCGGCTGCGGCTCAGGCTCAGTGCTGCTGCGAGCTCGGCAGAAACATTGATAGCGTGAAGTATGAGAACGCGCAGAACACCTGTGCAATTACCACTGCTATTCACGCCGAAGGTGAAGCGACCCGTGCGGCAATCGCTGCACAGGAAACCGCATGGCTCAGAGATCAGCTCAATCAGGCACGATGCGCAAACAGCGATTACAACCAGTCCCAGTACATCCTCAGCCAGCTCGGCAGATACTACACCAACCCGCCCTGCTACAACAGCTGCGGCAACTCTTGCGGCGGCAGCTTCGGCAACTTCGGCGGCTTCGGAAGCGGTTTCGGCTATGGCCTGAGTCTCGGTCTGGGCTACAGCGGCAACAATAACTGCGGCTGTGGCTGTGGCTGCGGCTGCAACAACATTTGAACGGTATAGCCGTTACGGGAGGGTCTGGCGGCTCTCCCACAAATTTTTATGAAAGGACAGCGGATATATGATACAGGTATATTCCAATACACCCACCGCGATACTTGAGGGCGGCACTCTTCCGTTTCTTTCTTCGGTAGAACGGCGCGGCTGTACCACCGCTCTCAACGGCGGCAGCATTTCCATCAGACACAAAGGTATCTATCTGATTGTAGCCAACTTCTCGTTTGCTCCTACAGCGGCGGGAGATGTGATTATCACCATGCAGCGTGACGGCGTTGAATCGCTCGTCAACGTCGGCTCTGAGACAGCCGCTGCGGCAGGCGATATTGTCAACATCACCATACCGTCGATAGTTACCGCCGATCACGATGAAACACGCTGCTGTGGCGCGGTCCCGATCACCTATACGGTAAACGTCGCCGGCACACTGATTTCAGCCAATGCGACGGTAACAAAATACAACTGCTGACGGAGGGATGAAATATGGCAGTCAATAACGAAAATCTGGCAAAATGCGCAACCTGCACCATGCTTGATGATATAAGAGATGCCGACAAGCAGTACCAGTACGCAACAGCGGCAATGCAGGCAGGTGACAAAGAGCTCGCCGAAATGCACCGCGGTGAAGCGATGGAGCGTCTGTCGGCGGTCAAGAAGTGGCGCGACAAGGCGGAGAACGGTGTCGGCACTGCCGGCAAGTTCCTCGAGCAGGGCGGTGACACGATGAAGCACTACTTCGACGACTGGTACACCGACCTTAACTCCAAAGTTTCGCAGTTTAAAATGCAGTGAGTTTTACCGGGCAGAAATGCCCGGTTTTTTTGCGTTATTTAGGTACAAGTGTCGTATAAGTGTCGTACTACACGATTTTTTGATACA
>JAZTXD010000123.1:0-7180 GCA_045636265.1 Candidatus Flemingiibacterium sp. | reverse complement strand
GCTCTGCGCGCTGACTCTTGCCGAAAACGGATACAGACCTATCCTGATCGACCGCGGCGGTAGCGTTGCTCAGCGTGTTCGTGCGTCCGAGGTGTTGCGATCCGACGGCGTTCTTGATAAAGAAACCAATATTCAGTTCGGTGCGGGCGGCGCGGGTACTTTCTCCGACGGAAAGCTTGTCACACGAATAAACGATCCGAGATGCTCATATGTGCTCGAAAGATTTGTGGAATTCGGTGCGCCCGAGGAGATACTTTGGCTTGCCAAGCCGCATGTCGGAACAGATAAGCTTCTCTTTGTTGTTGACGGAATTGCAAACCGTATCACAGAGCTTGGTGGCGAGATTCGCTATAACACAAAGCTTTGTGACGTTGCGCTGTCGGGCGGACATGTCTCATCGGTGCAAACAGAGTCAGACGGTTCGGTTGATACTTTAGAATGCTCGGCGCTCATACTTGCTGTCGGACACAGCGCAAGAGATACTTATGACATGCTCGCAGAGCGCGGATTTACACTTCTGCCCAAACCCTTTTCCGTCGGAGTTCGTGCAGAGCATCTTCAGAGCGACATAGACGATGCGCTCTACGGAGATGCCGCTAATATCTGCGGCGCGGACGGAAAGCGTATTCTGCCGCCGGGCGAATACTCGCTTTCCTACAGAGAAGCGCAGAGCGGAATCGTGTCGGACACCGCGCGAGGAGTGTACAGCTTTTGTATGTGTCCGGGCGGCGAGGTCATGGCATCCGCGAGTGAAGAGGGCGGAGTTGTCACCAACGGCATGAGCAGATACGCAAGAGACGGTAAAAACGCAAACGCGGCTATAGTTGTGTCGGTGTTTCCCGAGGATATCGGCGGCACATGGCGCGACGGCGTGGATTTTCAGCGCTCGCTTGAGCGTGCGGCATACAAAGCGGCAGACACAGGTGAGCATGACTACCGTGCTCCCGTGGAAACCCTCGGCGATTTTCTTGACGGCAGGGAAAAGCATTTCACAGAGCCGTCACGTGTTTTGCCGACATACAGAAACGGCGTGTATACGCTTTGCGATATGTCGAAGATCTTGCCGCCGTTTGTCACGGATATGTTAAAAAAAGGATTTGGCAGCTTCGGACGTAAAATCCGCGGATTCGATGCTCGCCATACGGTTCTCACGGGAGTGGAAACCCGTACATCCTCTCCGGTGCGTCTGCCCAGAGGAGAAGAGCTTACATCATCGCATGCCGATAATCTTTACCCCTGCGGAGAGGGTGCCGGATATGCCGGCGGAATAACCTCGGCGGCCGTGGACGGTATTGGAGTGGCGTGTGCGCTGATGCGTCGCTTTTCGCCTGTCGAATAGTTGATATTTCTGCACAGATGGCTTTGGGCTGTCTGTGCAGTTTTTATATGTGCACCGGACTGCAAAACTGCTCGAAAACCGAGTATTTGGGAGAATTTCAGCGTTTTTGTGTATTTTTCATGAGAAAACTCCGACAAACTCGGAATAAATATAGAAAAATCAGGATTTTTGAGGAATTTTATAAAACCTATTGACATTTTTTATTATCTCTGTTACAATAATGCTGTCCTCATATTTATGTGGGGATTTTCCCGCGATTTGTTTATCATCTCTTTCCGGTATCTGACGCCGCTTTGTCAGAGCATTGGTTCGGGGTGTTTTTTTTCGTGGGGCCGCTTTTTCACTTTACTTTATTACAATTATTTTACGCCAAAAGCGAGAAAGGGAGCCTCATTTTATACATGAGGTTACATGGACTCAAATGAACAAAAACAAAATTATTGAACTTAAAAATATCACAATGGAATACGACGGAGAAAAGGTGCTTAAAAGTATAAACCTTGATATCCACGACAAGGAGTTTGTAACGCTTCTCGGCCCCTCGGGAAGCGGAAAAACCACAACTCTGCGTATTGTCGGAGGCTTCATAACGCCGGACAGCGGTGACGTATTCTTCGAGGGCAAGCGCATTAACGATGTTCCGCCGTATAAGCGTCCCGTTAATACTGTATTCCAGAAATATGCGCTGTTCCCACATCTCAATGTGTATGAAAATATAGCGTTCGGTCTGCGCCTTAAGAAGCTGTCTGAGGATGAGATACATCAGAAGGTTGAAGAAATGCTCGCCATGGTAAACATGAAGGGCTTTGAAACCAGAAATGTAAATCTTCTCTCGGGCGGTCAGCAGCAGCGTGTTGCAATAGCACGTGCACTTGTAAATTCGCCCAAGGTGCTCCTTCTCGACGAGCCGCTCGGTGCACTCGACTTAAAGCTTCGCAAGGACATGCAGAACGAGCTTAAAAATATTCAGAAGAAGACCGGTATTACGTTCATCTACGTTACACACGACCAGGAGGAGGCACTCTCCATGTCCGACACCGTTGTTGTAATGGCAGACGGCGAGATTCAGCAGATAGGCACTCCTACCGATATTTACAATGAGCCGGTGAACGCATTCGTTGCTGACTTTATCGGTGAATCGAACATCCTTGACGGTGTTATGCCGGCGGATTACAGAGTTAAGTTCTCGGGTACCGAGTTTAAGTGCCTTGATACCGGATTTGCCCCGGGCGAGCAGGTTGACGTTGTTGTGCGTCCCGAGGACGTGGACGTTGTGGCGGCAGACAAGGGTATGCTTACCGGAGTTGTATCCTCTGTTACCTTCAAGGGCGACTACTACGAGATTATTGTAGACGTTCGCGGATTTAAGTGGATGATTGAAACCTCTGACTACGTGGCACCTGATGCTACTATCGGTCTTGATATTGAACCTGAAGCTATTCATGTTATGAAGAAGTCCGAATATTCGGGTATGTTCGGCGACTACTCATCGTTCAGCGATGAGCTTGACAACCTCGGAAATCCCGACGGGGAGGGCGAGGAATGAGAAAAAACTCCCTCTTTCAAAGAATAGCTGCCGCACCGCACATTCTTTGGGCAATCATGTTTATCGTTGCTCCAATGATTTTTGTGCTGTATTTTGCATTCACTGATGCCCAGGGCAACTTCTCTTTTTCAAACATTGCATCGCTTACGCAGTACGGCAATGTGTTCGTGCTTTCAATAGCATTCGCACTTATCGCAACCGTTGTCTGCCTGCTTATCGGTTATCCGCTTGCATACTTCATGGCAAGACAGTCCCCAAGAGCGCAGAAGATTCTCATGGTGCTTGTAATGCTTCCCATGTGGTGCAACCTGCTTATCCGTACCTATGCGCTTATGGCACTGCTTGACAACGGCGGCCTTCTCAATTCACTGCTTGAGCGCTTGGGCTTTGGCAGACTTTCCGTGGTCGGTACAAACTTCGGCGTTATACTCGGTATGATATACGACTTTTTGCCGTATATGGTTCTGCCGATATTCACCGCTATGACAAAGCTTGACAAGCGTTACATCGAGGCATCGCATGACCTTGGATGCAACGGCTTCCAGACTATGACACGTGTTGTCATGCCGCTCACCGTTTCGGGCGTAATCTCGGGTATTACAATGGTGTTCGTGCCCTCAATCAGTACGTTCTACATTTCCCAGAAGCTCGGTGCCGGAAAGATTGACCTCGTTGGTGACACTATCGAGCGTCTGTTCCAGAACCCCAGTACATACAATGTGGGTGCCGCTATCTCGCTCGTGATGATGGTTCTCATTATAATTTCCGTGCGTATTATGAACCACTTCTCTGACGATGACGATGAAGCGGAAAACTCAAAGAATCATAAGAGAGGAGGATTTATGCCGTGAAATTCTTATCAAAATTCTACATCGGCCTGATTTTCTTCCTTTTGTACATACCGATTATCGTAATGATAGTCTTCTCCTTCAATGAAGCGGGAAGCCTTGCGGAGTACTCCGGTGTATCGCTCACATGGTACCAGGAGCTGTTCGCCGATGAGGAGGCATTGTCCTCACTAGTAAACTCGCTTATCCTTGCGGTGTCCTCGTCCGTTATTGCTACCGTTATCGGTACATTCGGTGCACTCGGACTTTACCGCATGAAGAGCAAATACGTACGCGGTGCGGTTAACACCGTTACCAATATCCCGATGATGAATCCCGATATCGTAACCGGTGTTTCCATGATGCTTTTATTTGTAGCTGTTGCGGCTATTCTCAAGTCCCAGTCCTTCTTCGGATTCGGAACTATGCTTATAGCTCACGTTACATTCAATCTTCCGTACGTTCTGCTTTCCGTTATGCCGAGATTCAAGGCGCTTGACAAATCTCTGTCCGAGGCGGCGCAGGACCTCGGATGCACACCGTCCCGCGCATTTTTCAAAGTAGAGCTGCCGCAGGTCGTTCCCGGTATAGTTTCGGGACTCATGCTCGGCTTTACAATGTCGCTTGACGATTTCGTAATCAGCCATTTTGTAAGCTCTCCCGATTTCCAGACTCTGCCGCTTTATGTGTACAATCAGACCGCGCACAATGTTAAGTTCAGCATGTACGCGCTGTCCTCGCTTATAGTAATCATCATTCTTATAGTTCTTCTGGTTGTCAATTTTGCAGGCTCGGTCGGACATCGCAAAGCAGACGGTAAAAGGAGGTAGTTGTGATGAAGAAAAACAGTAAACTCCGTATTGCCGCCGTTTCTCTGCTTGCATGCATTGTTCTCATGTTCACACTTGTCGGATGCGATTCCGCTATAGTGGGCACAGAAACAGTTACACTTTATGTGTACAACTGGGGCGAATATATTTCCGACGGCTCCGAGGGATGCTTTGACTCAAACAAGGGCTTTGAGGAGTGGTACTATGAAACCTACGGTCAAAAGGTTAAGGTTAACTATTCCACCTTCTCAAGCAACGAGTCGCTTTACGCAAAGCTCAGCTCCGGTTCGGTAAACTATGATGTAATAGTTCCGTCCGACTATATGATAGAGCGCCTTATTGCAGAGGACCTTCTGGCACCTCTCAACTATGACAACATTCCTAACGCCAAGGAAAATCTCTATCCCGAATTTTTCGGTGAGACCTCCGTGCATTCCGATCACGACCCGGGAAATGTTTACTCTGTTCCGTATATGTACGGCATGATCGGTATTATCTACAACACAACAATGGTTGATGAGGATGATCCGAGTCTTGGAAGCTGGAAGCTCATGTGGGACGAAAAACACGCCGGAAATATACTGCAGTTCAACAATTCCCGCGATGCTTTCGGAAGCGCACAGTACTTCCTCGGTCTTGACGTTAACTCAGACAGTGATGCCGATTGGCGTATGGCACTTGAAAAGCTCAAGGAGCAGAAGCCTATTCTCCAGGGATATGTTATGGATGAAATCTATAACAAAATGGAAAACGGTTCTGCCGGAATTGCGGCATACTACGCCGGCGACTATCTCGCTATGTATGAGAATAACGAGGATCTCGAATTCTTCTATCCCGAGGAGGGAACCAATCTCTATGTTGATGCGATGTGTATTCCGAAGTCTGCGAAAAATAAGGAGCTTGCCGAGTTATACATCAACTACATGCTCAGCGAAGAGCCTGCCGTGGCAAATGCCGAATATACATACTACGCTTCTCCCAACCGCGTGGTTGTTGAGAGCGAAGAGTATATTGAGTACATGGCGGAAATAAAAGAAGACGCTTATGAGAAAATGTATGCAACTGACAGTGTTGCAACCTCGACTTATAAGAATCTTTCCGGAGAAAAGCTGATTCTCATAAACCAGCTTTGGGAAGAGCTCAAGTCTGATGTTACCGTCAGCGCGGCGATCTACGCAATCTGCGCTGTCATACTCACAGTGCTTGTTGTATGGGCACTGAGCGCATACATCATCAAGTCAAAGAGAAGAAAATACTACGTTGGCAAATAAAAAAGTGCATCCACCCGAAACGGGTGGATGCTTTTTTATATGCTGTTTGAATTAACCGATGAGCGAGCGCTTGTAGCGAAGCTTGCTTCCGGTGTCGGTCATCTGACGTGTACCGTCGCATGAAAATCCCTGTGCCTCTGCGATGTCGCAAAGCTGTTCGTCTGAAGAAGGAATCCACACAACAGCGTATGTGCAGCCCATATCCTTGAGAAGCGAAACCGCACAGTCGGTGAGGTGACGTCCGATGCCGTGTCTTCTGTGGGACTCGAGAACTTTTACAGATGCAATTTCGCCGCCGTCGTATACACCCTCGCCAAGGCCCGGACGTGTGAGCAAACGTACTTCACTTACACCAACGGGACATATTCCGTCGTATGCAACAAGCACATGGCGCTCCGGCTTTTCGATAGTGGTGCGAAGCAGGTGCTCTGTGGTACGCATGCGGTAATCCTGCTCAAGCTTGATTATTTCGTCTGTATCATCATCGCCCGTGCTTGCAAACTGAGGACGGTACAGCTCGCAAATATCTGCAACGTCGATAAACTGTGCGCGGCGAATGGAAATGTCCTTGCCCATTCCGTCGCGAAGCTCGTGCGGCAGGGAGATTATTGAAAGCTTTGCCTGAATTTTCGGGAATGTGAGCGCTGTGGGGATCTCATCGAAAAGACGAACCTCGGCAATCTCCGACTCGGGCTTTTCGCCAAGCTTGAAAATGTCGGCAACGAACAGCACTCCGTAAAGTCTGTCGTATCCGTCTTCATCAACAGTGTATGCACATACGGGCGCGATTCGGTACTGCGATGCGCCGGTTTCCTCATAGAGCTCACGCTTTGCGGTGTCGAGTATGGATTCATCGCCCTCGCGGTGACCGCCGGGCATTTCCCATGTGTCAAGTGTGCGGCGGCGTACATAGACGAGTTTGTCGCCCACTCTTGCGGCGATAACGGCTATGGTGAACTTTTTATCCTCAAACTTATGAAGAGGATGTGTTTTTACAATGATCATATGTTAACTCCTTTCGAAAGGGAAGTGTGTTCCGTTTTGTGCGATATAGTTATATCTACAATATTATACATCTTTTTTTGCTCCGTGTCAAGGTATTTTGTACATAATATGGCGAAAAAATGTGGGAAGTATTGATTTTTTCGGAGGTATGCAGTATAATTATGGCGATGATAAAGATTTGAGAGAGGTCACTAAATGATAGTTAAACCGAAATTTTACGATAGCTTCAAATGTATAGCGTCCGACTGTCCCGACACGTGCTGTGCCGGTTGGGAAATCGAAGTTGATGAGCGTTCACATGAATATTACGGTTCACTGCAGGGAAGTGACCGTGATTTTGTATACTCAAAGCTTTTGCGCGG
>JAZTXD010000122.1:0-45917 GCA_045636265.1 Candidatus Flemingiibacterium sp. | reverse complement strand
TTTTCCTTATCTCTTAATAACAAAATGCTTGGGAAGACCGTTTACATATTCCTGCGCAGGTTCGCCCTGGATAAGGGGAAGCAGGTAATCAATGCAAGCATCGGTAACGCCGTTGCCCTCTGCGTTGATAAACTCAGCAGGAACCTCGCGGATCTGGTTTGCGATCTTCGCGATATCGAATGCCTCAACGTCAACGCGGTAGTTTTCACCAGCCGCACGGGTGTAACCCATCATCTTGCCGGACTCGCCGTTTGCCGCAGCCATTACTGCAGCTGCGCCTACAACCTGGGACTCGTCAAGGTCGGTCTTGGAAGCGATGTGAGAAGCACATCTCTGCATAAGGTTAAGCTCAATGGAGCGAACCTTGCAGCCGATGCGATCACGTACGGCCTCTTCGAGAACCTTGCCGGTGCCGGAGAGGTACTTGTGACCGAAAGCATCGGTAACGCCGCTCTGCGAGCCTTCGCCGACGTATCTGCCGTCAGCGAATCTTGCGCCCTCGGAGATAGCAACAACTACGTTGGGATGCTTCTCAAATGCCTTGTTAACGTCCTCGATAAACTTATCCATATCGAAGGTGCGCTCGGGAAGGTAAATGAGGTCAGCCACAACTCCGCAGACCTTTTCTGTAAGACCTGCCGCGGTGGTAAGCCAGCCTGCGTCACGTCCCATGATCTCAACGATCGTAACAGCCTTTACGGTGTAAACCGCAGTGTCGCGAATGATTTCCTGCATGGTAGCCGCGATATACTTCGCCGCGGAACCGAAGCCGGGGGTGTGGTCAGTGCCAACGAGGTCGTTGTCGATAGTCTTCGGAACTCCCATTACGCGCATTTCCCAGTCCTTGTCAGCAAGGTATCCGGTGAGCTTTGCAACGGTATCCATGGAGTCGTTACCGCCGATGTAGAAGAAGTAGCGGATGTTGTTCTTCTTGAAGAATTCAACGAGAGCCTCGTATGTAGCCTTGCCTGCTTCGTCATCGAGCTTCGGGAGCTTCTTGCGGCAGGAGCCGAGAGCCGCCGCAGGAGTGTTGCAGAGGGTTACAAGGTCATCACGGTTTGCGAAAACTTCGTTAAGGTTGCAGATAGTACCTGCGAGCATGCCCTCAACGCCGTTGAAAGCACCGTATATTGTTTCGATAGCGTCACAGTCAAACGCACCCTTGATAACACCTGCGAGAGTTGCGTTTATAGCGGCGGTAGGTCCGCCGGACTGACCGACAATAGCATTTCCTTTAAGCATTCTTTTAGTGGCACTCCGGGGGAGTGCACTCCTTTCATATTTGGTTATATTTTATTTGCCCCAGAACATCGCCTTGGTGATGTCCTTTGTTGCCGCATTCTCATGCTCGATGAGCGCGTATGTTGCATCGGTGAGGTGTGAGAACATGGGATCGTCCATAGCTTTGCAGATGAAGGACTGACGGGGGGAGTTGATATCCTCGCCGCTAATCTCAAAGAATCCATTATCACGGCAGAGCTTCATAATGCGCTCAAGCTGTTCGCGTGTATTACGCGAGGGCATATAGGTGATAGCGTTGAATCCGAGGCGCTTGAGCTCGGAGATGAGAAGATCGATATAATCATCCTCAAACTTCTGAGTCTTCTTGTCGCCGGTTACGGAATCTCCAACGTCACCGAGGTATGCGTATGCGGAGATAGCGCCGGTTTCGCGGCAGAGTGCGATGTATTCTGTTACATCAGGACACTCATCGGTAGCGTCAATGTAGATCTTCTCAACGAGATTGCTCTTGAGTGCGCCGAGGATGTCGTACTCATAGAACTGGGGAGTCTGGTCGCCGTTTGCAATCTGATCGCGTACCTTTGCAGAGAGGGGAAGCTTCATCTCATTTTCAAGAAAAGCGAGAACCTCTGCGGGGGTGGGGTAACGCTGGGTGATCTTCTTTGTGAGAGCGAAGAGGATGTGACGCTCTGTTACAGAACCGCCTTCCCAGGAGTTGGAAAGGGGAAGAACGTCCGCCTTGAAGTCGATCGCAACGCCGTACGGAGCCATAAGATCGTTGATCTTTCTGCACATCTTGATGTTGCGGAGATTTCTGCGGCGACGGCACTTCTCAAAGAATGCATCGAACTTATCGATCATCTGATGAGGAATACCGTGAATTGCGGAGTATGCAACAGTGATCTGGTCGGGGTTGTTGATACGCTTACCGTTAAGTGCGGTGTTTGCCATGCTGATGCGGCACTCTGCACCGACGGTAACGGGCATACCGATGATCTCGCCGGCCTCAATGAACTCAATTGCACCGGAAACGGAATCGTGGTCCATGATTCCGGCTGTGCTGAGTCCGTTCTGCCATGCCATGTAGAGCGCCTTGGTAGGAGAGTACGGGGAGAACGAGTATGTTGTGTGAATATGGTTGTTAACGTAAGATGTAGGCTCGGGCTTCTTAAGCTCGCCCTTGTCGGTCAATGCCTTGATCTCGCGAAGTGCCGCAAGGCGTTCTTCCTTGGTCTCGGCGTTGAGCTGATTTATTAAAGCTTCGATAGACATTATTATGGTCCTTTCGTTTTATATTACTTGAGCATTACCTGACCGCCGGTTACGGGGATTGCCTGTCCGGTTTCGTATTCCTGCTCAATGATGTAGAGGATAGCACGTGCAACGTCCTTAACCTCGCATCCGCGGTTGAGCGGAACCTTTGCTTCATAAGCGCGGCGAACGTCGTCAACAGTCTTTGCGGCGGGAACCTTGCCTGCGTTGAGGTACTGAACGAAGAGGCCCTTTACGGGGTCGCTCCAGAGCGGACCGTTAAGGAAGTTGCCGGGGCATACTGCGTTAACCTTGATGCCGTAGGGAGCAAGCTCGAGAGCGAAGGATTCGGTAAGACCGATGCCGCCGAACTTACTGCCGGCATATGCGAAGTTCTTGTTGGAGCCCTCAAGACCGGACTTTGAGTTGATCTCGATAATATCGGAGAGATAGTCGGGGCAGATCTTTCTCTGTGTCTTCATAACGGCAGAAGCGTATTTAGCGCAGAGGAAGTATGCGGTGTAGTTTACAGCCGCAACAAGCTCGAAGTTAGCCTTTGTCATCTCTTCAAGGCTTCCTGCACGAACGATACCAGCGTTATTAACGAAAGCGTCAAGTCCGCCGAACTCTGCAACACAAGCCGCAACCATTGCCTTAACGCTCTCCTCGTCGGAAACGTTTGCGCCTACTGCGATAGCAGTGCCCTTGCCGAACTGTGCGCAAAGCTCATCAGCGGTTGCCTTTGCACCGTCAGCGTTCATGTCGGCAACAACGATGTATGCGCCTTCTTTTGCCATATACTCTGCGATACCCTTACCAAAGCCCTGTGCGCTTCCGGTAACGATAGCGATCTTGCCTTCAAGTCTGCGAGCGTTTGCCGCGCCTGCCGCAACCTTGGAACGGTAGGACTCAACTTCCCAGTTTACGATGAAGTCAATGAGATCATCGGTCATAGGAGCCTGGCCGCCGAAGCTTTCGGAATATACTGCGATCTTGATAGCGTCGAGCCAAACCTCGGTAACGGTTTCAGCCGCCTTCTTGGTGTCAGCGATAGCGAACATACCGAGCTTTTCGATAAATACAACCTTGGGAGCTACGTTGTATTTTGCCTCATAATCTGCAAATGCAGCCCTTATTGCATCAATGTCGTCAGATGCGATGTAGAGGGGATTTGCCTTGCAGTAAACGATGTGGTCGGGAGTGAACGCCTTGGTGAGCGGTGCGAATGCAGCAGCGCTGTCGGCGAAGTTCATAACTTCCTTGTTGCAGGTGAACTTTACAATTGCCTTGCCACCCTTGCCGTAGAGCATACGGAGTGCCGGAGCGATAGCGGTAACCTTATCTGCGTCATAATCAGCCGCAGTGAAATCGGGAGTGCGCTTTAGCATAGAGTCGATCTTATCCATTACGGATGCAACGAGCTTGTCAAGCTCCGCCTCGGAGTTTGCCGCGAAGAAAATGCCGTGATTTTCAAGGAAGAGCACATCTGCATCCTTGCCGGTGGAGGCCTTGTATGCATCGAGCTTGTCCTTGCAGAGCTTCGCGAGAGTGTAGCCGGGGCGGGTAGCCTCAACCCAAACAGCTTCCTTGAAGCTATCAGCAACAACAGCCGAACCGGTCTTGCCGCAGGTGATGCCGTTTACCTTTGCGGGATGAACGTGGAGCACATATGTATGAGGGAAGAGATTGTGAAGAAGAGTTTCAACGGAGGGGCGCTTTGCCTCTTCGCCGATAGCACGGGCTGCCATAAGGTCAGCAAGAACCTCCGCCTCGCGTACAGCCTCGTTTGCGGGATATGCCTTGGTCATCATCGCGTCGAGCTTGGAACGCTCCATTCTTACAAATCCTTCGGGAGCGATAGTTGCAAGTGCGGTGCCCGAGCCCTTTATGAAAAGGCTTGCGGCATCCTTACAGGAGGTGTTTCCGCCGCCTGCGAGAACGAAATCGGCATCTGCGCCGTAACGGTGTGAAAAGCTGCAAAGTGTTTGCATGGTTTTATATCCTTTCTGTGTGATTTATTTATAATTAAACCGCAAAGCGGACGGACAATGTGTGCCGCGAGGAAGACTCGTGGCAACGTCCATTGGTCGCCCGCCATATTTGCTTAATGTCAGATGGACTTCGCGTTGGCAAGCAGATACTTTTCTGCCTCTGCGCACCACAGGCCGTTGTTTGCCTTGCAGATGCGGTCGAGCTCTCTGAACATGGGATCGGTTTTGCCGAGCTCCTCAAAGTCAGCGATAGCGCTCATGGGCAGGGAGATGTTGGTGTAGCAAAGCTTCTTGCCGCCGGGGATCTTGTCGAGATTGATGGTAGCATCCGGAACAGCGTCAAGGCCGCAGATGTGAGTGATCATAGCTGCGGGATTGATAAGTCCCTTTTCCATCATAGCAACAGCCTCGCGCATGTCATCGGTGTTACCGCCGCTGGTGCCTACGATGTGTGTGGATGCGTAGTGTACGTTGTAGAAGTTGAACATAGCCGAGAAATCGGTCTTTGTGGGGCCTGCGAAGAAGTTGAGGCATCCGTCCTTTGCGAGGATCGCATCGCCCATTTCAACTACGGGCTTAACGGGAGCGTATACGAATACGTCATTGAATCCCTCGGGAGCGAAGCTCTTAAGGTACTCAACAGGGTTCTCAACATTACCGGTGTTGAGGTACATGAGTTTAACGCCGTTCTTTGCGGCCTTTTCAACGGGAAGAACCTCAGCCGCACGGTCAAGACGAGCCTGGTCGATATCGGTTACGATAAGGAGGGAGGGACGTCTGTCGCAGTTGATCATGTAGTCAACGGCACCAAGACCCATAGGACCTGCACCTGCGAGAACCGCAGCTGCGCCGCCTTCCTTGATGCCCATGTCGTGAACATAGGAGCCGCCCTTGGTGTGGTAGTTTGCATGGCAGCCGCCGATGATGCAGCTCATAGGCTCGGAGAGGGAACCGTAGAAATATGCGTCACCGCTGTACTTGAGAAGGCAGTCCATCTCAAGGGTGTCAGCAGGGATGATTACGTAGGTAGCGCCGCCGCCGCAGTATTTGTAGCTGTATCCGGGAGCCATAAGGCTACCGTTCTTGTTGTGAGCGGGCTGAATGGTGAACTTTTCACCGGGAGTGAACTTATGCTGCCAGTTCTTGCCGACCTTAACGATGTCGCCGCAGAACTCGTGACCGAGGATTATGGGGTTTACATCGCAGTCATCGGGAATTCTCTTATGTGCCGGGCCCTGCATTGCTGCCTTGTGGGAGGACATGCAAAGGCTGTCGGAAACTATGTGGGCAAGGACTTCGTCATCGCCGATTTCGGGAAGCTCAAACTCCTCAAGGCGAAGATCGTTGACGCCGTAAATTCTAACTGCTTTGGTTTTCATTGTGATGATCCTTTCTTGTGCTTGTGTTTTGTTTTGATTTCCGTGTAGGATTTCTCCCTCGAAAATACATAATATTACTATTATATTGTATCAACTTACACCACAAAAGTCAATGAATTTTCATAAAAAAGTTGTTTTTTTCAAAAAAAGTCTTTTATTTATAATGAAAGTGTGCTATAATTAAGTAAGTTGCACATAAGTCTTGTGAACTACGGAGGAAGATAACATGAATACCCCCGAAATTCAGAATAAAATGCGGGAGCTTGCCAAGAAACTTGAGTATCATTCCAGACTCTACTACGTGCTTGATGCTCCCCAAATATCGGACTTCGATTACGATATGCTCTTTCACGAGCTTGTCACACTCGAGGAACAGTACCCGGATCTTGCCGATCCCAACTCACCCACAAAGCGTGTGGGAGGAGAAGCACTCGACTCATTTTCCGAAATGGTGCACAACGTGCCGCTCGGAAGCCTTTCGGACGTGTTTGACTACGATGAGGTGCGTGCATTTGTGGAGCGCATGAAAGCGGTCGACCCCGAATGCGAGTTTACTGTTGAATGTAAAATCGACGGTCTGTCGGTAGCGCTTATCTATGAGGACGGCAAATTTGTTCGCGGAGGTACGAGAGGCAACGGCAGAGTGGGCGAGGATGTTACGGAAAATCTTCGCACCGTTCGCTCAATTCCGCTTACCATAAATACAGACGAGCCTTACGTTGAGGTGCGCGGCGAGGTTTATATGTCGCGCGAGAAATTTGAAAAGCTCAATGAGCGACGCGAGGCAGAGGGCGAGGCGCTTTTCGCAAACCCGAGAAATGCCGCGGCGGGAACGCTTCGTCAGCTTGACTCAAAAATCACCGCATCACGCGGACTGGATATTTTCGTTTTTAACTATCAGACCGGTTCAAAAGAGTTTAGTACACACAGCGAAAGCCTTGAATGGCTTAAATCTGTGGGATTTACGGTTCTGCCCGAGTTTTCGGTTGTAAAGACTGCCGATGAAGTTATAGCCGCGATAGAGCGTATCGGCGCGGCGAGAGAGGGACTTCCTTTCGGAATAGACGGCGCGGTTATCAAGATAAACTCGCTCCCGCTTCGCGAGGAGATCGGCGAGAACACGTCTACTCCCAAATGGGCGGTTGCCTACAAATATCCGCCCGAGGAGAAGCCCACAAAGCTTACGGATATCGTTATACAGGTCGGCAGGACCGGCGTACTCACGCCGAATGCTGTGCTTGAGCCGGTGAAGCTTGCAGGAACAACGGTTTCACGCGCAACGCTCCACAATCTCGATTTTATCCGCGAGCGCGACATAATGATCGGCGACACGGTAATCGTAAGAAAAGCGGGAGATATAATTCCCGAGGTCGTTTGCGTAGAAAAGGGCAAGCGTGATGGCACAGAGCGGCATTTTGATATGCCGGATGTGTGTCCGTCGTGCGGCGAGCGCATCACCGCAGATGCTGATGACGAAAGCGTTTCGGGAAGTGCAGCTTACAGATGCACAAACTCCTCATGCCCGGCACAGCTGCTTCGAAATCTCGAGCATTTCGCGTCGAAGGATGCAATGGACATAGACGGACTCGGAAAGTCGCTTATAGCACTGCTTCACAAAAATGGACTTGTCCATACCGTGGCGGATATTTATAATCTGAAAACTGAAGATTTGATACCGCTTGAGAGAATGGGGCAGAAGAGTGCGCAGAATCTTGTGGATGCGATAGAAAAATCAAAGTCCGCAGGACTTGCAAGACTTATCTATGCACTCGGAATAAGGCAGGTTGGCGCAAAAGCGGCGGCTGTTCTTGCTTCAAAATTCGGTGATATTGAAGCGCTGTTCACGGCAAACACAGAGCAACTTTGCGAGATAGAGGATGTCGGTGAGATAACCGCCAGGTACGTTACCGAATACTTCGGCAAGCCGTCAACACGCGCACTTATTGACGAACTCAAAGTGTGTGGCGTGCTTACTGTGTATGAATCGGATAAGAAGAGCGACATTCTCTCCGGAATGACGTTTGTGCTCACCGGTACGCTTCCCACGATGAAGCGTGACGAGGCGGCGGCTCTTATTGAGGCTAACGGCGGCAAGGTGTCATCGTCAGTGTCGAAGAAGACCACGTATGTTGTGGCGGGCGAGGATGCCGGCTCGAAGCTTACGAAGGCGCAGTCGCTCGGAGTGAACATCATAGACGAGGACACGCTTTTGAGTATGGTGAAATGATTATGGATATGAGAGAAAAGCTCATCAAAACGGCGAGGGAAGTTCGGGAGAGGGCGTATGCGCCTTATTCAAACTACCGCGTGGGAGCCGCGATTTTAGCAGACAGCGGCAAAATATACGTTGGATGCAATTTTGAGAACGCATCGTTTGGCGCGGGAACCTGTGCCGAGCGTGTGGCACTCGGAGCGGCAATTGCGGCAGGTGAGCGAAAGTTTGTGGCTGTCGCTTGTGTCGGTGAGGGCGTGATAACGCCGTGCGGTATCTGCCGTCAGGCACTCTCGGAGTTCGGTGACATTATTGTTTGGTGCGCCGGTGCCGATGAGGAAAGTGAAATACGCGAGTACAAACTTTCAGAGCTTTTGCCGCATGCATTTGATTTGTAAGGTTGGGAGGATTTTAAAATGTTTATAGATAACGTAACAATACACATAAAAGCCGGGGATGGCGGCAACGGATGCGTTGCATTCCACCGCGAAAAATATGTTGCAGAGGGCGGACCGTCCGGCGGCGACGGCGGTGTTGGCGGAAACATCGTTTTTAAGATAGACGAGGGCACAAATACCCTGCTTGCATTCAGATATAAGCGCAAGTTTGTCGCCGAAAACGGCGGTGCCGGAGGAACGGAAAAGTTCCACGGCAAAAACGGTGAGGACACCGTAATTTTGGTTCCGCCCGGAACGATAATCAAGGATGCCGAAACCGGACGTATCATTAAAGATATGTCCGACTGTGAGCCGTTCATTGCCTTAAAGGGCGGCCGCGGCGGCTGGGGCAACAAGCATTTCGCAACGCCTACAAGACAGATACCGAACTTCGCAAAGCCGGGGCTTAAAGGCGAGGAAATGGACGTTACACTTGAGCTTAAAATGCTCGCGGATGTAGGTCTTGTCGGCTTCCCGAACGTTGGAAAGTCTTCGCTTCTGTCGGTTGTAAGCTCCGCAAAGCCGAAGATTGCAAACTATCATTTTACAACGCTCCAGCCACAGCTCGGCGTTGTAAAATCCGGCGAGGACGGATTCGTTCTCGCGGACATCCCGGGACTTATCGAGGGCGCGGCTGAGGGCGCGGGACTCGGTCACGACTTTTTGCGTCATGTTGACCGTTGCCGCCTGCTCATTCACGTTGTGGACGTGAGCGGTACAGAGGGACGCGATCCGATCGAGGATATTAAAAAGATAAACTCCGAGCTTGAGCGCTATTCGTCCGAGCTTGCATCAAGACCGCAGATTTTTGCGGCGAACAAGATAGATGCAATGGTTGAAGATGACGTAGATTTGAGCGCGCTCGAAGCCTATGTCAAGGATGAGCTTGGATGCGAGCTTTTCTACATCTCTGCGGCTACAAGAAAAGGCGTGGACGAGCTGATACAGCGCACGGCAAGACTGCTTGAGGACCTTCCGCCGCTCACCATTTACGAGTCCGAGGAAGCACCTGTGTCCGAGGTCGAGGAGCTTGATAAGACCAAGTTTACGGTTAAGAACGTAAACGGAGTATACTACGTCGAGGGTGACTGGCTGGAGCAGTTTATCGACTCCGTAAACTTTGGCGACCGCGATTCCATTGCATTCTTCCAGAGAATACTCAAGGACAGCGGAATTATCGATGCTCTGACCGAAAAAGGCTGTACGGACGGCGATACTGTCAACATTTATGATATCGAATTCGACTTTATATCATAACCTGCAATAAAATACGCCAAAAAACTTGACACGGCGATATTACAAGTGATATAATAATATTTATAGCAAATTTTCAATGAAATCATAAGGATAGGACACAGAATTATGTTTTGGCATGAAGAAATCGAAACTATGGACCGCGCGGATCTTGAGCGCTTACAGCTTGCAAAGCTCAAGAAGCTTGTAGACTACTGCTACAACCGCGTCCCGTTTTACAAAAAGCGTCTTGATGAGGTCGGAATCACAGCGGACAAAATAACCGCGCTTTCCGATATCCAGTATATCCCGTACACCACCAAGGACGACATCCGCGACACATATCCCTTCGGACTTTTCGCGGTTGACAAAAAGGAAATCGTTCGTATCCACGCATCCAGCGGTACCACGGGTAATCCCACTGTTGTAGGCTACACTAAAAATGACCTTAAAATGTGGACCGACTGCGTTTCCCGTATCGTTGTTGCCGCAGGCGCAAGCGCTGACGATATCGTTCAGATAGCGTTCGGCTACGGTATGTTTACCGGTGCGCTCGGTCTTCACTACGGTCTTGAAAATATCGGTGCGACTGTTGTTCCCACATCCACTGGCAACACAGAAAAACAGCTTAAGTTTATGAAGGACTTCGGCACAACAGCGCTTGTTTCCACTCCGTCATATGCGCTTTACATAGCGGAGGTTGCGCGCGATCTCGGTATCGACTGCCGTGATCTTGGCATTCGTCTTGGACTTTTCGGTTCCGAGGGATGCTCAAACGAAATGCGTGCCAAGGTTGAGGAGGCATGGAATCTCTTTGCTACCGATAACTACGGCATGAGTGAGCTTTGCGGCCCCGGCGTATCGGGTGAGTGCCGCTACAGATGCGGACTCCACTTCGCCGAGGACCATTTCCTTCCCGAGGTTATCGACAGTGCGACAGGCGCAGTAAAGGCGCGCGGTGATGAGGGTGAGCTTGTTGTAACAACTCTTTCCAAGGAAGGTATTCCGCTTCTGCGTTACCGTACCAAGGATATTACAAAGCTTCATTATGAGAAATGCGAATGCGGACGCACACATGTACGTATGGATAAGCCGCTCGGACGTGCGGACGATATGCTTAAGATCAAGGGCGTTAACGTATTCCCGACACAGATCGAGAGCGTGCTTGTAAGCATTCCCGAGGTTGGTCCCCAGTATCAGATAGTGCTTGGAACGAAGAACTACATGGATACGTTCGAGATAAACATCGAGGTATCCGATGCAAGTCTTCTCACCTCGTTTACCGCTCTTGAAAATCTTCAGCAGAAGGTTCGCCACAAGCTCCAGACCGTGCTCGGTCTTGACGCGAAGATAAATCTTGTTGAGCCTCGCTCGCTTGAGCGCTTTGTGGGCAAAGCAAAGAGAGTTATTGACAATCGCGTAAAATAATTCCGCGATTCCCGAAAACAAAATTTATTACTCGTGCCAGCACACGCTGTCACGAGGCAGGGAGAAACCATCTGCTCTCAAACGCCGATGCGAAGGTTTCTCCCGACATTCGAGCGACGGCGAAAGCCGTTGCGAGTAAAACAATAAAGAAACTATATTTTTGGAGAAAAATTATGAAAAAGATAATGCTTGGCAACGAAGCTGTTGCACGCGGTCTTTACGAGGCGGGAGTAAGATTTGTTTCGAGCTATCCCGGCACACCGAGTACGGAAATCACCGAGGCAGTGGCAAAATACGATGAAATTTACGCTGAATGGGCGCCTAACGAAAAGGTGGCTCTCGAGGCTGCACTCGGTGCGTCTATCGGCGGCGGACGTTCTTTCTGCGCTATGAAGCACGTTGGTCTTAACGTTGCGGCAGACCCGCTGTTTATTACATCATACACCGGCGTTAACGGTGGCTTTGTTATCGGCGTTGCGGATGATCCCGGAATGCACTCGTCGCAGAACGAGCAGGACAGCCGTCACTACGCTATCGCGGCGAAGCTTCCCATGCTTGAACCCTCCGATTCCGGTGAGTGCCTCGAATTTGCAAAGACTGCATACGATTATTCGGAAAAGTATGACACTCCGTTCATACTCCGACTCAATACACGTGTGTCACACTCGCAGTCTGTGGTTGAAACCGCCCAGCGTACTGAGGTTCCCGTAAAGCCTTATGAGAAGGACATTTCCAAGCATGTTATGATGCCCGCAATGGCTCGCGGCAGACACGTTGTTGTTGAAAAGCGTCTTGCCGATCTTGCAGAGCTTGCGGAGAATTGCCCGTTCAACAAAGTTATCGAGAACAAGGGCGCGAAGGTCGGTATCATCACCGCAGGTCCCTCGTTTTGCTATGCGCTTGAAGCTTTTGGCGATAGCGCATCCTACTTGAAGCTCGGCATGGTTAACCCCCTGCCTACCAAACTCATCCGCGATTTCGCAGCAAAATATGAGCGCGTGATCGTTATTGAGGAGCTTGATCCCATAATCGAAACTCACGTTAAGGCTATGGGCATAAACTGCGACGGTAAAAATCTTCTCCCCATTTGCGGCGAGTTCTCGCAGGAGCTTATTTCCGATATACTTCTCGGAAAGACCAACGAATCCTATTCGCTTTCCGATAATATCCCCGTACGTCCGCCCGTGCTTTGCCCCGGCTGTCCTCACAGAGGCGTTTTCTACCTCTTCAAGAAGCTCGGACTTTATGTCAGCGGCGACATCGGATGCTACACACTCGGTGCGGCGGCTCCGCTGTCCGGTATGGACACAACTCTTTGCATGGGCGCATCCATATCCGCGCTTCACGGCTTTGCAAAGGTTCGCGGCGAGGAGAATAAGAGCGTAGCCGTTATCGGTGACTCCACATTCATGCATTCGGGTATCACAGGACTTGTTGACATCACATACAACAAGGGAATTTCCACCGTTGTTATCGTTGACAACAGCATCACCGGCATGACCGGACATCAGCAGAACCCCTGCACAGGCTTTACCCTCAAGGGCGAGCCGGTTACCGGTATCATGCTCGAAAATATCGCAAAGGCAGCCGGAGTTGACGAAGCGCACATCCGCATTGTTGACCCTAATGACCTCAAGGCAACCGAGGCGGTTCTCAAGGAAGAGCTTGAGGCAAAGTGCCCGTCTGTTATCATCTGCCGCCGTCCGTGCGCATTGCTGAAATACGTTAAGCGTGAGCCCGCGCTCACCGTGAACGCAGACAAGTGCGTTGGATGCAAGGCGTGCATGAAGATCGGATGCCCGTGCATATCCATCGTTGACGGCAAGGCAACTATCGATGCTACCTTGTGCACCGGATGCGGACTTTGCACTCAGATGTGCAAGCTCTGCGCGATTTCTTAATGGGGGTGAGTGTTATGACAAAGAATATAATGATAGTAGGCGTTGGCGGTCAGGGCTCTCTGCTCGCAAGCCGAATCCTCGGAAATGCGGTTCTTCTTCAGAACTATGACGTTAAGGTGTCCGAGGTTCACGGAATGAGCCAGCGCGGCGGTTCCGTTGTTACTTACGTAAAATACGGCGAGAAGGTTGCATCCCCCGTTATATGCAAGGGTGAGGCAGATGTTATCATGTCCTTCGAACTCCTCGAGGCGGCAAGATGGCTTCCTTATCTTAAAAAAGACGGCGTTGTTATCACAAACACACAGCAGATCAACCCCATGCCCGTTGTAACCGGTGCGGCTGAATATCCCACCGACCTTGTTGAAAAAATGAAAGCAACCGGCGCAAAGGTTATCGCCGCAGACGCTCTTGCAATTGCGCGTGAGGCGGGAAGCGAAAAGGCTGTTAACGTTGCACTTATCGGTATGGCGGCACATGCACTCGGTATTGACGATGCCACACTTCGTGAGGCGGTACGCATCTCCGTTCCCGAAAAATTCCTTGAACTCAACTTGAAAGCGTTTGATCTTGGCGCAAGCCATTCTGCGTAACTTACACTAAGGAGATATAAACCAATGGCAAGATATTTCAACGAGGCTATGGAAACCGCGCCGCGCGATCAAATCTACCATCTTCAGTCGTATAATCTCTCGCGTACTGTTTATCATGTATACAAAAACATGCCCATGTACCGCGAGCGTATGGATGCCGCAGGCGTGAAGCCGGAGGATATCCATTCGGTAGACGATCTCTATAAGCTTCCGTTCACCTATAAGCAGGACCTGCGTGACGGATATCCCTACGGAATGTTCTGCGTTGAGCCGAAGAAGCTTATGAGAATCCACGCATCCAGCGGCACCACCGGCAAGCAGACTGTTGTGGGATATACCAAGGGCGACATTGACCTTTGGGCAGAGTGTGCGGCACGTGCACTCGTAGCGGCAGGTGCGGACAAGGATGACTTTGTTCACGTTTCCTACGGCTACGGTATGTTCACCGGCGGGCTGGGAATACACGACGGCGCACAGAAAATGGGCGCAACCGTTATTCCCGCATCGAGCGGAAACACCGCACGTCAGATAACCATGCTTCAGGATTTCGGCTCGTCCATACTTTGCTGCACACCGTCCTATGCGCTTTATATAGCGGATACACTGAAGGAGCAGGGAATTACGCTTGACAAGCTTCACCTCAAAGCAGGACTTTTCGGCGCAGAGCCCTGGACCGAGCAGATGAGAGCGGAGATAGAAGAACGTCTTGGCATCAAGGCATACGATATATACGGACTTTCCGAAATATCCGGCCCCGGCGTTGCATACGACTGCGAATGCCAGAACGGTATGCATATAAATGAAGATAATTTTATAATCGAGATAATAGATCCCGAAACCGGAGAGGTGCTCCCCGAAGGTGCGCAGGGCGAGGTTGTATTCACCTGTATCACCAAGGAAGCGCTTCCGCTTATTCGTTACAGAACACACGACATCTCCAGCATCACCCGTGAAAAGTGCGGATGCGGACGTACATTTGTACGTATGCAGAAGCCTTGCGGACGCTCGGACGATATGCTTATCATCCGCGGCGTAAACGTGTTCCCGTCGCAGATCGAAAGCGTTCTTCTTTCCTGCGGAAACGTTGACCCGCACTACATGATCTATGTTGACCGCAAAAACAACGTTGACACTATGGAAATCCAGGTTGAAGTTGGCGCGTCAAACTTCTCTGACCACGTTAAGGGTATGGAAGAAATGGCGGCGAAGATAAACGCAGGTATGCAGTCAACGCTTGGCCTTTCCTCGAAAATTACTTTCGTTGAGCCCGGAACCATTCCGAGAAGCGAGGGTAAGGCAAAGCGCGTAGTTGACAAGAGAAAATTGCACTAATTTAAAGGAGGATATATACCATGATTATCAAGCAGATATCTATATTTGTTGAAAATAAGCCCGGAAGACTTGCGGAGATCACCAAGATCATTGCAAAGAACAATATCAATATCCGTGCGCTTTCCGTTGCGGATACAACACATTTCGGTATTCTCCGTATCATCGTTGATAATCCGGAAGAGGTTGAGCGTGTGCTCAAGGCGGAAGGTCTTACCGTGTCGATAACAAGCGTTATCACGGCTTGCATACACAACCGTCCCGGCGGACTTGCCGAGGTGCTCGAGGTTCTTTCTGTAAACGATATTACCATTGAGTACATGTACGCATTTATCGCAAAGAGCGAGAATGAGGCTTATGTCGTTATGCGCATTGAAGCAGAGGGCGCGGCTGTAAAGCTCCTCAAAGAGCACGGCTTTACCGGCATGGAAGAGTAAGTGCCGATTTTTGTCGGTAAAATTGTTTAAAGTGACAAAAATTCATATTTCGGTCAAATTTTGTTGACAATGTGAAGTATATGTGATAAAATATGAATCAGTGGGTTGTATGCCTTTTTACGTGAAAGATATACAGCTTTACGAAATAAAATTAAGGAGAAAAACAATGAAAAAGATTCTTTCCGCGATTCTTGCTATTGCAATGCTTGCTTCCATGGTTCTCGCACTTGGTTCTTGTGGAAACACTGAAGACACCTTCAAGGTTGGCTTCATCTTCCTCCACGACGAAAACTCCACCTACGACAAGAACTTTATGGACGCTGCAAAGGCTGCACAGGCTGCGCTTGGTCTTACTGACGACCAGGTTATCTTAAAGCCCAACATTCCCGAAGGTCAGGAATGCTATGAGGCTGCTAAAGAGCTCGTAAACATGGGCTGCGACGTTATCTTCGCAGACAGCTTCGGTCATGAGGACTACATGATCCAGGCAGCTGAAGAGTTCCCGGATGTTGAGTTCTGCCATGCAACCGGTACAAAGGCTCACACCGAAAAGCTTGACAACTTCCACAACGCTTTCGCTTCTATCTACGAGGGCAGATACCTCGCAGGTATCGTTGCAGGCCTTAAGCTCAACGAGATGATCGAAAACGGCACCATCACCGCTGAAGAAGCAAAGATGGGTTACGTAGGCGCTATGCCTTACGCAGAGGTTAAGTCCGGTCTTACTTCCTTCTACCTCGGCGCTAAGTCCGTATGCCCCACCGTTACCATGGACGTTAAGTTCACCAACTCCTGGTATGACATGACCAAGGAGCAGGAAGCTGCTAACGCTCTTATGGACGGCGGATGCGTTCTCATAAGCCAGCACGCTGACTCTATGGGCGCTCCCAACGCTTGCGAAGCAAGAAATGTTCCTAACGTTTCCTACAACGGCAGCACCACTGAAGCTTGCCCCAACACCGCTCTCATCTCTTCTCGTATCGACTGGACTCCTTACTTCAAGTACATGATCACCCAGGCACAGAAGGGCGAGGCTATTGTTACCGACTACACCGGTAGCCTTGAGGACGGTTCCGTTGTTCTTACCGCTCTTAACACTGCAGCAGCAGCTCCCGGCACTCAGGAAGCTATCGACGCTGCTATGGCAGGTCTTAAGGACGGCTCCATCAAGGTATTCAATACCGCAAACTTCACCGTTAACGGCGAAACTCTCACTTCCTACCTTGCAGACGTTGACACTGACGAAACATGGCAGGGCGAGACCGAAGTTATCGCTGACGGTTACTTCCATGAGTCCGAGTACAGATCCGCTCCGTACTTCGACATCGATATCGACGGTATCACTACTATAGAGTAAGCTATCATTAACATAAGGCGGAGCACAGCTCCGCCTTATTGTTCTTGAAAAAGCTTTTATTTTGGAAAGGCAACTGCCCTTGGGAAATTGTTTTTCCAAAATAAAAGCAAAACACAGAATTGTAAAACGGAGGACACAAGCGTGAGTGATATTCCTGCAATAGAGCTGAGGGGCGTCAGCAAGCGTTTTGGAAGCGTGGTTGCAAACAAGAATGTTAATTTATCCGTAAAGCGCGGAGAGATACTTTCAATCCTCGGCGAAAACGGAAGCGGTAAAACCACCCTTATGAATATGATTTCGGGAATATATTACCCCGATGAAGGACACATATTTATAAACGGCGAGGAAGTTGTAATACGCTCGCCGAGAGATGCGTTCAAATATAAAATCGGTATGATCCATCAGCACTTTAAGCTTGTGGATCTCTTTACTGCGGCTGAAAATATAGTTCTCGGTCTTGAGGATGAAAGGTACAACCTTAAGAGTGCCGAGAAGCGTGTCAGCGAGATAAGCTCAAAGTACGGCTTTGATATAGATCCCGCCAAAAAGATATATAATATGGCGGTTTCGGAAAAACAGACCGTTGAAATTATTAAGGTGCTCTACCGCGGTGCGGATATTCTTATCCTTGACGAGCCTACCGCGGTGCTTACTCCGCAGGAAACACAAAAGCTGTTTGCCGTGCTTCGCAGAATGAGAGATGACGGCAAATCTATAGTTATTATCACCCATAAGCTTCATGAGGTTATGTCGCTTTCCGACAGAGTTTCGGTGCTGCGCAAGGGAGAATACATAGGCACAGTTACAACCGCAGAAACCACGGAATCCGAGCTTACCGAAATGATGGTCGGTAAGAAGGTCGTACTTAACATAGAGCGAAGCGAACCTGAAAATTCCACCGAGCGCCTTGTTGTAAAGGATCTCAGCTGCACAAATGCTGAGGGCGTTAAGATGCTCAACGACGTAAGCTTCACCGCATACAGCGGCGAGATACTCGGTATCGCGGGTATAGCCGGAAGCGGTCAGAAGGAGCTTTTGGAGGCTATTGCCGGACTTCAGACTATAAATTCCGGTGAGATTCTGTATAACAATCCGCAAAACGGCGAGGTTGTTAACCTGCTTCATAAAAATCCCCGACAGATACATGACCTCGGTGTGCGCCTTTCCTTTATCCCCGAGGACAGACTCGGCATGGGACTTGTGGCCAACATGGGCATTGTTGATAACATACTTCTTCGACGCTACAACAAGGGTAAGAGCTTTTTTGTAAAGCGCAAACGTCCCAAGGAGATTGCGGAAAACATTGTAAACGAGCTTGAGGTGGTAACTCCCGACCTTAAAACACCGGTACGCCGTCTTTCCGGCGGTAACGTGCAGAAGGTGCTTCTCGGACGTGAGCTGTCATTCTCGCCGTCCGTTCTCATGGCGGCATATCCCGTACGCGGACTGGACATAAACTCGTCCTATACCATTTACAACGTACTCAATTCCCAGAAGAAAAAAGGCGTTGCCGTTATATTTGTCGGAGAGGACCTTGACGTTCTGCTTGACCTTTGCGACAGAATAATGGTAATAAGCTCCGGTCATATTTCGGGTGTGGTTGATGCAAAGACTGCCACAAAAGAGCAGATCGGTCTTCTTATGACTAAAGCAAATGGGGGTGAAAAGTAATGGCAAAGTCACGCCAAAAGGTACACGAACCTCTTTTTCATATCGTAAAGCAGGACACTCTCGGCTGGAAAAAGCCGCTTTTAGTGCGTGCTGTTGCTATACTCGCCGCACTCATTGTGTCATCGATCATCATTGTTGTTTTCACAAAGCGTAATCCCCTCGAAGTATTTGAGGCGCTTATCGTTGGTGCTGTCGGCGCAAACGGTAACGGTGTTATGGACCTTCTTCAAAAAGCGGCGATACTTCTGTGTATCTCCCTTGCGGTAACACCGGCTTTCAAGATGAAATTCTGGAACATCGGTGCCGAGGGACAAGTTCTCATGGGCGGTCTTGCTGCTGCGGCGTGCATGATTACACTTCGCGGAACAATGCCCAACTGGCTGCTTATCGTAACGATATTCACTTCCGGTATAATTCTCGGCATGATCTGGGGCGTTATCCCTGCACTTTTTAAGGTTCAGTGGGGTGCTAACGAAACACTTTTCACGCTTATGATGAACTACTGCGCGATGCAGATAGTTTCATTCTTCATAATTAAGTGGGAAAATCCGCTTAATTCCGGTAAGGTCGGTATTATCAACCTTCGCGGTGAGTATAAGAACGCCGGATGGCTTCCGAAGCTTTTCGGTCAGGATTATATCCTCAACATAATTATCGTCATTGCCGTTATGGTGCTCATGTATTTCTATCTTAAATACAGCAAGCAGGGCTTTGAAATCTCCGTTGTCGGAGAGAGTGAAAATACCGCAAGATACGTTGGCATGAACGTTAAAAAGGTTATCATCCGCACTATGGCTATTTCAGGTGCGATATGCGGTCTTGCAGGCGTGCTTCTCGTTGCCGGAACTCACCACACTATTGCGGCAAACACAGCCGGAGGCAACGGCTTTACCGCGGTAATGATATCGTGGCTTGCGAAGTTCAACCCGTTTATCATGGCAGGAATATCGCTCTTTATCGCTTTCCTTGAAAAGGGCGCGGGCGGCGTTGCCACCAACACAGGACTCAACGCATCCCTTGCCGATATAATCATCGGTATACTCTTGTTCTTTATCATCGGATGCGAATTCTTCCTTAACTACAGAATTGTTATAAACAAACAGCGTCTTGCGGCAAAGAAAGGAGAAAATGAGTAATGGAATTTATAAACTTTCTGCTTCGCTTTCTCCCCAGAGCCGTAGTGCTCGGTATACCGCTTCTTTACGGTTGTACGGGCGAGATAATCACCGAGAAATCCGGTAACCTTAACCTCGGTATCCCCGGTATCATGTATGTCGGCGGAATTTCAGGTATCATCGGCGGCTTCTTCTACGAGAACGCAATGGGCGACGCGATGAACCCCGTCCTGACTATACTGATTCCGCTCGTTTGCTCGCTTATCGGTGCCGGACTTATGGCGCTTATCTACAGCTTCCTCACGATTACACTTCGTGCCAATCAGAACGTTGCCGGACTTGCGCTTACCATATTCGGTGAGGGTATCGGTAACTTCTTCGGCGGCTCGCTCGTAAAGCTTGTTAACAACGGCGGCGCGGAGATAAAGCTTAACCGTACAAACCTTGCGTTCAGACAGATACTTCCGTTTGCGGATGACTGCGGATGGTTTGGTGATTTGTTCCTTTCCTATGGATTTTTAGCTTATCTCGCGATAGTTATTGCTATTGTGGTAGGCGTTATCCTCAAGAAGACAAGAGTCGGCCTTAATTTGAGAGCTGTCGGAGAAAATCCGGCAACTGCAGATGCCGCAGGTATCAGCGTGTCAAAGTATAAATACTTCGCAACCTGCATTGGCGGTATGATAGCCGGTCTTGGCGGTCTTTACTATGTAATGGACTACCAGATGGGCACATGGGCAAATGACGGTGCGCTCGGTGAGCGCGGCTGGCTTGCGATAGCGCTTGTAATCTTTGCTTTGTGGAAGCCTGCTGTGGGAATTGTCGGCTCAATACTTTTCGGCGGACTTTATATTCTCTACAATTACGTCGGAGTTGCGAGAAACATCGCGCCTCTCTTTGAGATGCTTCCGTATGTCGTAACGATTGCGGTGCTTATAATAACAAGTGTCAGAAAAAAGAGAGAGCATCAGCCTCCGCAAAGTCTTGGACTTGCGTATTTCCGAGAGGAAAGATAAATACACACAAAAGCCTCAAACCGATTTTGGTTTGAGGCTTTCCCTTTTGGTGAAATATGAACAGATTTCGGAGAAATTTGTCAAATTATATTGACATATAGTAAATAATGTGATACAATTTAACTAACTAAAATATAGGAGGATATTACCATGCAATTTTCAACCACAAAGCGTCTGATGGCGATTCTGGTGGTAGTTATGCTCGTGATGTCGGTGTTCGCACTTGGTGTGTTTGCCGATGATACGTCAGCCGATGCTGCTACCGAAGATTTAGCTGTCGGAGAAGTTCTCATGGCAGAAGATGAAGCTGCCGAAGAAGCAGAGGAAGACAACGGCAAATTTTATGCTACCTTCTGGGCACTCGTTCCGCCGATTATCGCAATCGGTCTTGCGCTGATAACCAAAGAGGTTTATTCCTCTCTGTTTATCGGTATCCTTGCAGGCGGTCTGCTTGCAACCAACTTCAGTCCGCTCGGTACTATGGACGCAATAATTAACGACGGTCTTATCGCAGCCGTATCCGATACAGCGGGTATTTTCGTATTCCTCGTTATACTCGGTATTTTGGTAGCGCTCATAAACAAGACCGGTGCTGCTGCCGCTTTCGGTAAGTGGGCACAGACTCACGTTAAAACAAGAGTTGGCGCACAGCTTTCTACATTTATACTCGGCGTGCTTATCTTTATCGACGACTACTTTAACTGTCTTACAGTTGGTTCGGTTATGAAGCCTGTTACCGATGCTCATAAGATTTCACGCGCAAAGCTCGCGTTTATTATCGACGCAACTGCGGCTCCTGTATGTATGATCGCGCCGATTTCCTCTTGGGCTGCGGCAGTTTCCGAATATGCCGAGGATGCAGGAATGGGCGGTCTTGAGCTGTTCGTTCGTGCTATTCCGTTTAACTACTATTCGCTGATGGCGCTTCTCTTTGTTGTTCTCATAATTGTTCTGAAGGTTGACTTCGGTCCGATGGCGAAGCATGAGAAGAATGCAATCGAAAAGGGTGACCTCTTTACCACCGGTGTTTCCGATAACAAGCCCAGCGAAGAGCTTGATAAGAATGAAAAGGGTAAAGTAATCGACATTATTATTCCCGTTGCTATTCTCATTATAGCTTGCGTATTTGCGCTTGTTTACGTTGGCGGTATTCTTTCCGGTGTTGACTTTGTTACCGCATTCGGTGATACTGATGCAACTGTTGGTTTACCGTGGGGCGGACTTATCGCACTCGTTCTTACCATTATCTATCTTGTATGCCGCCGTGTTGTTTCGTTTAAGGATGCTATGGCTTGCATCCCGAAGGGATTCGTTGCGATGGTGCCGGCTATCACTATTCTTACCTTCGCGACAGCACTTAAAAATATGACAACCACACTCGGTGCAAAGTATTATATCGAAACCCTCATGAAGGGCTCGGCAGAGGCACTTGCTCTCTTCTTGCCAGCAGTTATATTCATCGTTGCTTGCCTGCTTGCATTTGCAACCGGTACATCGTGGGGTACATTCGGTATCCTTATCCCGATCGTTGCAAGCATCTTTACTATAACTGATCCGCTTTACATCATCGGTATGTCTGCGTGCCTCGCAGGTGCGGTTTGCGGTGACCACTGCTCGCCTATTTCCGATACCACCATCATGTCAAGTGCGGGCGCGGAGTGCGACCACATCAACCACGTTTCAACTCAGCTTCCTTACGCTATATCCATCGCGGCGTGCTCCTTTGTTGCTTACGTCGTAGGCGGTCTTACCAAGAACGGTTGGATTGGTCTTGCTGTAGCTGTAGTTGCTACTGTAGGCCTCGTTCTTGTAATGAAGGCGCGCACTTCAAAGAAGGCATAAACAAAAAGCTTAATACAAAAATCGCCGCCGTTTGGCGGCGATTTTTGCTTATCAAGTTATATTCGCGCTTGACTTCCATTAATTTAGGGGTTCCCATTTTCGCGTTTTCGGATTATAATAATAGTATCCCCGAATAATCAAACATAACCGGAAAGGAACCCACATGGAACATATAATCATAAGTCCCGGGAAGCTTAAGCTGATGCTTACAAAATCGGATCTTGACCGATATGCGCTCGATGCCGCTTCCATGGACAGTGAGGATACACTTACACGTCAGGCGTTTCGCACACTCCTGGCGGATGTTAAGCGCGTATCCGGATTTGATACATCAAATGACAAGGTTTTTATTCAGCTCTATCCGTCGCGTGACGGCGGTGCAGAGATGTACATAACACGTCTTACAACACCCGAGCAGAGCACCCACACTGATGCTGCCGTGAAAATTACGGGTGTATACAAGTTTGCTTCGCTTTCACTTATGCTTGAAGCATGCTCAAAAATAAGACCGGAAATAATGCCCGGTGCAAGCTCGGCATGGCGAGCGGAGAGGGAATATTATCTGATAACCGAGGAATGCCTGTCTTACAAGGAGTTTGTTGATACCAAAAACAGCGGCAGTCTTGGTGAGTTGCTCGGCGCCTACTCAAAGGTGATGACATCTCCCATTGCGATAACGTACGTTCGCGAACACTGTGAATGCATGGTGGAGCGTGATGCCGTCGCGGTGCTCTCCAAGTTGGCGTAATTGTCAGCACTGTATTATTTTCCACTGTAACATAAATATGTAACATGCTGTTCACAAATATGATGTATAATAATTATACAATCACGTGACCGTATTGAAAGCTCTTTCGATTACTCACGTGAAATATGTGAGGAGGAAGTATATGAACAACTTTACAAAAAAGGGTGAAACCTTTTACACGGATTTGAAGAAAAAATCCGGAGACCCCAAGAAAAATGTTCGCATCGTTGTTATAATTCTCATTGTGGCAGCGTTACTCGCGCTCCTTTCCACTTGCTGGTACACAGTCGATGAAAAACAGCAGGCTGTTGTAACCACATTCGGAAAGGTTACCGAGGTCACCGGAGCAGGTATGCACTTTAAGCTGCCGTTTGGCATACAGCAGGTACATAAGGTTGACGTAAACGTATACCAAAAGATCGAGCTTGGATACCGAAGCAGCCCCACAGGCGATTCCGCATATGCAACAATCGAGAAGGAATCCAAGATGATCACCGGCGACTACAATATAGTCAATGTTGATTTCTTTATTGAATATAAGATTTCCGATCCGGTGAAATACCTCTACAATTCAAAGATGCCGGAAACTATACTCAAGAATCTGATACAGTCACAGATACGCGCAGTTGTCGGCTCTGCTACTGTTGACCAGGTGCTTACCGACGGTAAAACCGACATTCAGATTCGAGTTAAAGAGCTTGTAGCTGAAATACTTGAAGAATACGACATAGGTCTTATGCTTACCGATGTCAAGATTCAGGACTCGGAGCCGCCCACAACCTCTGTAATAGAGGCATTTAAGGCTGTTGAAACGGCAAAGCAGGGGGCTGAAACCGCTATCAACCAGGCGAAAGCGTATGAGAACAGCAAGCTTCCGCAGGCTCAGGCCGAGGCTGATAAGCTTATCCAGAACGCTGAATATTTAAAGCAGAACAGAATCAACGAAGCTGTGAAACAGGTTGCGCTCTTTGAAGCTATGTACGGCGAGTATTCAAAGAATCCCGAAATTACACGTATCCGTATGTACTATGAAATGATAGAGCAGGCACTTCCGGGCGTGAAGCTTTACATAGATGTTTCGGACGGCTCCACTGAAAAACTTCTGCCGCTTGATGATTTTGCGGACAACGGACAGTAAGGAGGAGATAAAATGAAAAAAAGTTTAATTATCACCGTAGTGGTGCTTCTTGTACTGATCGTAGTTGCGGCTAATTCGTTTTATGTTGTAGCAGAAAATGAGTATGCGTGCTTGATGCGTTTTTCAGAGATTGTAAATGTTACTAGCGAGGCTGGACTCAAGCTCAAGATTCCCTTTATTGACACAGTAACCGTTTTTCCTGATACCACACTCATATACGATATACCCCCGTCCGAGGTTCTCACTTCCGATAAGAAGAACATGACAGTTGACAGCTATATCATATGGGAAATCGAGGATCCCGCGGTATTCTACCGTACACTCGGCACTACCTCCGAGGCAGAGGCCCGTATCAACGCGGTTACATATACAGCTCTCAAGAATCTTATGGGCACGCTCATGCAGGACGACATCATTAACACCGAGGATGCATCCGGACGTAACGATATTTACGCCGGTATTACCACCGAGGTAGCAGAGCTTTGCAAAACCTACGGCATAAACGTACTCGACGTTCGTATCAAGCGTTTTGACCTTGCACAGAGTAATGAGGAGGCAGTGTATGCGCGTATGATCTCCGACCGTAATCAGATGGCAGAGAAGTATACCGCAGACGGTAACTACGAGGCTTCCATTATACGCAACGAGGTTGACAAGCAGGTTAACATAATCGTTTCCAATGCAGAGGCTGAAGCGGCAAGACTCGAGGCCGAGGGCGAGCAGGAGTATATGCGTCTGCTTGCAGAGGCATATAACACACCGGATAAAAAAGATTTCTACGAGTTCACACGTGCTCTTGAGGCTCTCAAGGCTTCTCTCACCGGAGAAGACAAGGTTGTAATAATCGACAAGGAATCAAGCCTTGGTCAGATACTTATGAACCCGTAAAAGTAAAAAAAGCCACCGGTAATAGTGCGTCACTCCTAAGGACAGTTTTGAGAATAGGTTACCTACCGATAGAAAAAAACGGAAAATGCTTTTTGCATTAGCTGGTTTTTTCGACAAATATACCAAACTGATGTAGATACATCTTTTAAGCGTATTGTCGGGTGCTAAATTTCTTGACAGGCTCAGCAAAGAGTGATATAATAGTTTTATCAAAATAATAAGTTTTAATTTCTTCCTGGAGGTTTTTCTATGATTGATATTACAAGATTTCCTGACTATGCCGAGGTACTGGTAGAAAAGGACGAAGTAAACGACGCTTCCCTTCGCTACGAGATGCAAAACGACAGAGTCAACGTTTACCTTTCTGCTCCCACTTCCCACCCCAAGATCGTAAAGCTCCGGTGGAAAGCCAAGATCGATAGAGAAGTCCGCGTGCTTGGCGATGCTTGGGAAAGAAGCTATGGCGACCTCGGCTTTATCGGCCTCACCACCGAAAAAGCACATCCTTGGTATTTCATCATGAAGCATAGTGACGGCACCGATTGCGTCGGTGTTGCCGTAAGACCCGCTTCGCTTATCAGCTGGGTGGTTGACTGTGAAGGCGTTACCGCTTTCTGCGACGTGCGTTCGGGCTCGATCGGTGTGGAGCTTGGTGATCGCGAGCTTCTCATCGGCTCGTTTATGAGTGAGTCCTATTCGTCTGATCGTGATAACACCTTTGAAGCCGCTTGTGATTTTTGCGGCAAAATGTCCCCGGATCCCGTGCTGCCTACCGAGCCGGTTTACGGTGGCAACAACTGGTGCTATGCGTACGGCAACACCTCTTATGAAGATATTATCTCGGACGCTTCTCTGCAAGCAAAGCTTGCCGAGGGCCTTGATAATTCGCCCTTCATGGTGATCGACGCCGGATGGCAGCAAAAATCCGTTGCAGGTCCTTGGTTCCCTAACGAAAAATACGGCGACATGAAAAAAGTCGCCGATGAATTTAAGAAAATGGGCGTTCGCCCCGGTATTTGGGTGCGCTTCCTTCGCGACGATACCGATGCCATTCCCGCAGAGTGGCGTTTTGAAAACTACAATAATATGCTTGACCCCTCGCGTCCCGAGGTCATTGCCCATGTCAAAGAGACGGTGCGCCGCATAGTGCTCGATTGGGGCTACGAGCTGATCAAGCATGACTTTTCCGCGAATGACATTTTTGGCATTTGGGGTTTTGAGGCCAACAAGTATTTAACGTGCGGCGAGTGGAAATTCCATGACCGCACCAGAACCACTGCCGAAATCTACATGGATTTATGCAAGGCAATTCTCGACGCTACCGAGGGAAAAGCGTATATCCTTGGTTGCAACTGCTTGTCTCACCTTGCCGCAGGTCTTTGCCACATCAACCGCATAGGCGACGATACCAGTGGTTTGGAATTTGACAGAACCCGTCGTATGGGCGTCAATGCCCTTGCCTTCCGTCTGCCACAACACGGCAAGTTCTACACAGTAGATGCCGACTGTGTAGGCTTTAAAAAAGGCATGATTCCTTTCTCTCTCAATAAAGAATGGGTCACACTCCTTGCCAAGAGTGGCACCCCCCTCTTCATTTCCGCACCCATCGACGCTTTCACAGACGAGGAATTTGCCTACATGAAGGAAATGTACAAATTAGCCTCCGAGCAAAAGAATGTTGCCATTCCGCTTGATTGGCAGTATAACGCCACTCCCGCCAAATGGTCTATTGACGGTGAAGAAACCTCTTTCGTTTGGTTCGACGAAACTGGCGCAAGTTTTTAAGAAAATAAAGGAGACTTACTGACAAGGTGAGTCTCCTTTTCACGCTCGCACCCTGCAAGCTATCCTTACTTTTAGCTGTTCACCGGAGAAGACAAGGTTGTAATAATCGACAAGGAGTCAAGACTCGGTCAGATTCTTATGAACCCGTAAGAGTATAACAAATAGAACCACCGGCTTTATTCAAGCCGGTGGTTTTTCGTATTTTGGCGAAAAGCACTTGGGGATATGCCATAATGTTTCTGAAACGCACGGTAAAATCCGGTTTTGGAGGCAAAACCGACCTGATCGGCAATCTCACCGATTTCGATGTCACTTTCTTTTAGCAGACGTGCCGCGGTTTCCATGCGCTTTTCATTCAGCACACGGTGAAGTGTTGTTCCATAACACCGCTCCACAATTCGCACCAACTGACGCGGACTGATAAAAAGCCGCTTGGCAATCTCCTCTGCTGTAAGCGGTAAATGAAACTCACGGTTGATAATCCGATCAAGCTGTAATACATAGTCAAAGGCATTGTCCGGAAGAGGCGTGTGAGAAGGCTTGCGGTGCTCGGAAATCGACATATTTGAAAGTTCTGTCAGAAGCAAAAGTACCTTCAAGGCAGGATAATATTCCGGTGTGTTTGACATCGTATTGAGTGACATGACCCCGTCGCAGAGAAACTGCACATCAGTGTACAAACGTATTTGAGGCACAAAACAAATTCTTGACAGGGAAGTATATAAGTCCTGATGCTTATTACCTCCGTGGTGTGTCAGCATAATTCCCACCGAACAACCGCAATGCGGGGTATCGGTAAGGACACGTGCGTGCTTTGTATTGGCAGGAATGATAATTGCTTCGCCGGGATGCAGAGTTATTGTAGAATTCTCCAATATTATGCCAAGCTGTTCCTTTACACATACAAAAAGCTCCGGATAGCTATGGGCGTGAAGCATGAACAGCGGCGGCTTGACTGTAGGATCGAAATGGTGAATAAACAAATCAAGCTTTACGTTTTCCACTTTGACAGTGTGCTTGCTTGAACGTTGAGGTGCACTTCCCATTTGCATAACCTCCAAAATGGCTTATATGTTTTATTATAAATCAGATGCCGGTATTTGTCAATGCGGCAGTTTACATTTTGTGACATCTTTTTGCACACGCGTCAGTTTTTGCAATTTACAACATATCGGGGGTGTGATATAATATGTGAGTCACCGGAAAACAAGGAGGTCACTTTATGAAACTCAAAAAATTTGTCACCAAGCAAAATCTGCCAATGCTTATTTTGATGGGGATAACTGCTATTCTCGTTACCGTTGCGGGCATTACATTTCATCAATCCTTTCTGCGGATACTACCGCTTTATGTATCAATGGTAATCTCTCTGCTTAAATCAAGAGTTAACCGTTTGGCACCACTTCTGGGCGGTATCAACAACATTCTTTATGCATTGATGTATGTATACTATCATCTCTATGCCTCTGCACTTTACGCGCTGTTGGTTTCATGTCCACTGCAGATCATTACATTTATTCGATGGAAAAAACGTGCTTGGAGGCAGTCGGTTACGCTTCGCAGCATGACAACGAAGCAACGACTCATAGCATTGGCTCTTGCTATTGCCGGCTGGGGGATTCTGTATGTCGTGATGACATTTATCGGCTCCAGCTATATGCTGTTTGATAATACACTCATGCTTATCGGAATTTGCAGCACCGTTCTCACTATGCTTGCGTACATTGAATATACTTGGCTATACATACCAAACTGTGTTGTCAATGTTGTGCTGTATATTACCATGCTCGGTGAAAATCCGGAACAGCTCACCTATCTCATCTTTTCGATTTATGCCCTTATTTGCAGTGTCCTTGCGGTTATAGAAGCGCGCAAACTGTACAAGATACAACAAAAAGAACAAAAACAAAGAGCTGTTGCATAAGCAACAGCTCTTTTTGTGTAGCTATTAATGTGTAACTTAAATTACTTAAGTTCAACAACTGCGCCAGCTTCAGCGAGCTTAGCCTTGATAGCTTCAGCGTCTTCCTTGGAAGCGCCTTCCTTAAGGGTCTTGGGAGCGCCCTCAACGAGGTCCTTAGCGTCCTTAAGTCCGAGACCGGTGAGCTCACGTACAACCTTGATAACAGCGAGCTTGTTAGCGCCTGCATCGGTGAGTACAACGTCAAACTCGGTCTTCTCCTCAGCTGCAGCAGCAGCGGGAGCAGCAGCAGCGCCTGCAACTGCTACGGGAGCAGCGGAAACGCCGAATTCTTCTTCGAGAGCCTTAACGAGATCTGCGAGTTCGAGAATGGTAAGAGTCTTGATTTCTTCAAGAATGTTAGTAATCTTTTCGGTAGCCATTTTAAAATACCTCCAATTATAATAATAAATTTGTTAGGCGATTATGCCTCTGCGGGAGCATCTGCTCCGCCGTTTTCCTTGTCGATCTTTGCCTGAAGTACGTAAGCAAGACCGTAGAGCGATTTCTGGAGAGAACCGAGCATCTTTCCGACGAGAATAGGCTTCGGCGGGATTGCTGCGAGTTCTTCAACACCACTCTTATCCAGCACCTTTCCTTCAACGAAGCCGCCCTTAAGCTCGAATGATTCGATCTTGTCTGCGTACTCCTTGAGGATCTTTGCGGGAGCGATAGGGTCATCGGTTGCAACTGCGATAGCGGTCATGCCTTCGAGTACCTTTGTGAGGTCTGCGTAGCCTGCTGCTTCACATGCACGTCCGGTAATAGAGTTCTTGTATACGCTGTAGTTAACGCCTGCCTTGCGGAGAGCCGCACGAAGAGCAGTGTCGTCTGCAACGGTGATACCGGAGTAGTTAACGATAACGCCTGCGGGAGCTGCCTGAATCTTTTCGGTAAGGTCAGCAACCATCTGCTTTTTCTGGGTTAAAATCTTCTCACTTGCCATGATTTCACCTCCCAAGTAAAATAAAAAAATCCATCGCAAATCCAAGATTTGACGAGGGACTTCACAAATGCAGAATTATATTCTTGATTTTGGAAGTGTTTCCTCGGCAGGAAGGGTTCACCTTTTACATGCGGCACTTTTGCACCACATAACCTGCGGTCTTTGGATTCAACTCATACATTATATCACATGATTTCTGTAATGTCAATAGTTTTTTGAAATTTTTTCAAATTTATTTTTTAAATTGACAAGATGCCCTGCGGGGTGTATAATAATTGTAATGATAAAACTAATTGTGAGGTTATGATATGGCAGATTGGCTGCACCGTCAGAGGATGATACTCGGTGACACGGCGACTGAACTTCTGGGGACCAAATCCGTGCTGATATTCGGTATCGGCGGAGTTGGGGGATATGCGCTCGAGGCGGTAGTACGCGCAGGAGTGGGCAAGGTTATTCTCGTTGACTGCGACACAGTGTCCCAAACCAATATAAACCGTCAGATAATTGCGGATACCACCACCGTCGGCAAACTCAAAACTGAAGTTGCCGGGGCACGGTGCAAAGCGATAAATCCGGATATTGAGGTTCTCCGATACGATATTTTCGCGGATGAGGAAAACATTCCGGAGATTATCGGTCAAACTAATCCCGATTATATAATCGACGCTATCGACACGGTTAAATCGAAGCTTACAATAATAAAGACAGCAAAGGGACGCGATATCCCTGTGATATCATCTATGGGAACCGGCTCAAAGCTTGATCCAACACGTTTTCGCATCACGGACATTTCAAAAACGCACACATGCCCGCTTGCGAAGGTTATGCGCGTGAAGCTGCGTGAATATGGAATCACTCACTGTGACGTGCTCTTTTCTGATGAGATGCCAGCAAAGGCGGTGTGTGAGAGCGAGCTTGAGGGGAACACCACGCGGCATGTTCCGGGTTCGGTATCCTTTGTGCCGTCGGTTGCCGGTCTTATAATCGGCGGACATGTTATAAAGCAGCTTGCTGGGATTTAGATAATCACCGCGCCGCCGAAGTCGGTAAGCTTACCGTCGAGGGAAAAGGTTTTGTATCCGATGCTTTCGGTGAAAGCTGTAATTTCAGCCGCATTTTGATGCGCGCCGACATCACCGAAGAAGAACACGGTCTGCGTGTCCTCGTGCACAAACGAAGCGCCGCCGATGAAGCCGTATTCACAACCCTCGAGAGCGATGCCGCCGGGGGCGATTTTCAGCACACGTACACCGTGCTGTTCCATAGTTTTTGCCATGCCGCTGTCCGCCGTGATAGCGGCATTTTTGTTTGGAAAGGCAAGGGTAGAGCATTTGGCATAGCCTTGATTTACATTTATTATTGTATATCCTGCCGACTTTGCCGATGCTTTTACCGCTTCTGCAAGGCTTGCCGTACGCACAAATATACGTTTGCCAATACAGAGTGCATTGAATATTGCATCTGTGGGATAATCGCCGTGAGGGTATTCTGGCACGCCCGTGATGTGCAGCTGCACTTCCTCGGGCAGACTTTTTATATAATTGCTGTTCGCAATACGGGTGTTACCGTGTGTGTATATAAGCGTGTCGGCGTGGGATGACACGGCTTTGTTAAGGCGCTTGTCAGATGGAAGGGGGATTGGCACAAAACCGAGGCCTTGAAGTGTATCTGAATATTTTTTGTGAGCGGTTTCACTCAGAAGAATATATTGCATACTGTTTCCTTGTGTGGTGAAGTAACGAAAAAGAGCCTGTGAAAACACAGGCTCTTTCGTTTGCTTTTGATTAAACAGCTCTGGTTACCTTGCCGGAACGCAGGCAACGGGAGCAAACGTTAACGGACTTAGGAGCGCCGTTTACGATAGCCTTAACACGTCTGATGTTGGGCTTCCATGTTCTGTTAGTCTTTCTGTTGGAATGGGATACTGCCTGTCCAAACTGAACTGCTTTTCCGCAGATGCTGCACTTTGCCATGATTATTACCTCCGATATTAAAGCCGCTATGTGGGTTAGCATAGCGATGCTGATTCATAACTAACAACGGATATTATATCACATTTATTTGGAAATTGCAATAGGCTTTTGAAAAATTTTTAAAAAAACTTTACTATTCTTATGTTTTGACGCCGTTTGGGGCAGTTTTCACGTGAGTTTTGTTAAAAGACACCAAAAAAACGGATGCAAATCAAAAATATTTTTTTGTGACAAAGCGAAAAGTTTAGGAAATGTACTTGAAAATTACAACGATTTGTAGTAATATAATCTATGGTAATGTTAATAGTTAATTAAGGAGAATATGTTGTGGCACTTAAAATCAACGACAAATACGTAAGAGATTTTCTCGCATGCGAGGATATGAAAGGCATTGAGCCTGCGGTGAAATGCGCTATCGCTCAAGTTAAGAACAAAAACGGACTCGGAAACGATTTTCTCGGATGGGTTGACCTTCCCGAAAATTATGACAAAGAGGAGTTCGCGAGAATCAAAGCGGCTGCCGCTAAAATTCAGAAGAACAGCGACATTCTCGTGGTTATCGGTATCGGCGGCTCATACCTTGGCGCACGTGCGGCTATCGAATTTGTAAAGAGCCCCATGTACAACGAAAAGAAGAAGGACACTCCCTCTGTATATTTTGCAGGCAACAACATCAGCTCCTCCGCGCTTGCAGAGCTTCTCGAGCTTTGCGAGAGCAAGGACATCAGCGTGAATGTAATTTCCAAGTCCGGCACCACAACAGAACCGGCGGTTGCTTTCCGTATATTCCGTGAGCTTCTCGAAAAGAAGTACGGCGAGGACGGTGCACGTGAGCGCATCTTCGTAACCACCGACAAGGCACGCGGAACCCTCAAGTCCTTTGCAACAGATAAGGGATATGAAACATTCGTTGTTCCGGACGATATCGGCGGACGTTATTCCGTTCTTACCGCTGTGGGACTTCTTCCCATCGCCGTTGCGGGATGCGATATTGACGCTATGATGAAGGGTGCACTTGACGCACGTGCGGCATATGCAACCGATGACATCGAAGCAAACGATGCGGCAAAGTATGCGGCGCTTCGCAACCTTATGTACAGAAAGGGCAAGACCACCGAGATCCTCGTTTCCTACGAGCCTGCAATGCTCATGATGAACGAGTGGTGGAAGCAGCTCTACGGCGAGTCCGAGGGCAAGGACAACATGGGTATTTTCCCGGCATCCGTTATCTTCTCAACCGACCTTCACTCTCTCGGTCAGTACATCCAGGAGGGAAGACGTAATCTGTTTGAAACTGTTGTAAACATTGAGAAGTCAAACGACACCGTTGTTATCCCGAACGACCCCAACAACATTGACGGTCTTAACTTCCTCTCCGGCGAGGAGCTTCACAAGGTAAACTCTGCGGCTATGAATGCAACTCTGCTTGCACACGTTGACGGCGGCGTTCCGAACATCGTTCTCAATATTGCTGACAGAAGTGAGCACACCTTCGGCTGGCTCGTATACTTCTTCGGGCTTGCATGCGCTATCTCCGGCTATACTCTCGGAGTGAACCCGTTCAACCAGCCCGGCGTTGAGGCGTACAAGAAGAATATGTACGCGCTCCTCGGCAAACCCGGCTATGAAGCGCAGAAGGCAGAGCTTGAAGCGAGAATGTCAAAGTAAGACAGTGTGAAAATTCGTCGCTTGTCACAAGTATTGGGCGCAGATTTGTACAAGTTGTAAAAACTTTACGAAATCGTACATTTTGTTTAGAAATCCTCTTGAAATTTTTGAAGTTTTAGTGTAAAATATATGTAGATAATAAATCAGCTTAGTATTATCACCAAAAAATTCAAGGAGGAACACACTATGTTAAAATTAATCATCGGCGTTAAGGGTACAGGCAAGACCAAGCATCTTATTGAAATGGTCAACACCGCTTCCGAACAGTCCAAGGGTGCTGTAGTATGTATCGAAAAGGGTACAAAGCTTACCTATGATATCAAGCATACCGCACGTCTTATCGATACCGAACAGTACGGTATCTGCGACGGACAGTCCTTGTTCGGTTTCATCGCGGGTATATTTGCAAGTAACCATGACGTTACCGATATATATATTGATTCCGCTCTCAAGATTTGCAACAACGATATGGTAAGCTTTGAAAAGCTCTGCGATGAAGTTAATGCGCTCACAGAGAAGTGCGGCATCCACTGCACAATGACTTCCTCTATTCCTGCGGAAGAGGCTACGGATACTGTTAAAAAGTATCTTTAATAGGTTTTACTAATTGAATTAAATTATGTCTGCCGCAGATCGTTGATTTGCGGCAGAACGTAAGTTAAGTGCATTTTGCACTTGAAAATAAGTTTAAATTTGGAGATATATCAATGAAAAGGTTTTGCAAAATTGCGGCGTTCTGCCTTGCCCTTGTAATGGCTGCGGTAATAGCTTGCGGATGTGGCGCCAAGGAGAATTATGACGAGGCCCTCGCTGCCGTAAAAGCGGGATGCGATAAGTTTCTCGCCGTAGATATCGGTAATATATTCACATATAAAACCGTAAAGGTCGAAAATGAAATCGAAGGTCTTATCTGGAACGGTTCCGAGGAAACCAACGTAAAGTTTTCCAAGGACGGTGAGGATCACGACTTCTTCCTCAGACGTTATGTGTACATTGGTGCACAGGAACCGACCCTCGACTCTTACTACAGCTTTGAGAAGGTTGGAGATACCATGGTAGAGCTTATAAACGGTGTCGGAGGTGTGGCTCAAACTGCTCCGGAGATTTTCACTGATGTGTATTTGGATTTTGAATCGTCAGATATCAAGTCTGCTGAAGTAAAGAATCTCGGAAAAGGCGAGTGGGAATATAAATTCGTCATGTCCGGTGAGTTTGCAAACGGCTTTGACCGTGAAGAAAACGGCGCAAAGTTTGACTGCACAAGTGTTGTTTTGGTTTACTATATTGACGTTATGTCAAACCTTTCAAATATTACCAAGGAATACACATACACTCTCACCTATGAGGGCGAGTCGCAGACTGTTGTGGAATTCTTTGATATTAAAACCGAATAAGCTTATAAGGCGGCAGTGTAAACTGCCGCTGTTTTTTATCGGGAATTTCACCTGTAGAACATTTTGCATATTTTTGTCAGATAAAATCTAATAATTATGTTGCCTATTGACAAATGCGTTTTTGTATGATATAATTAAAAGGTCGTGGCATTGTTTGCCGCACTTGGTTCACATCCGATACAATAAAGATGGAAAGGTTACAGGCGAATGAAAACGAAAGTTCCGCATAACGTATTGACCATCGCAGAGATGACTAAAAGGCCGAATAAAATAAACGCCGAGGTTATCGATATCGATAATCTTTTGTTGACAGAGGAAAACATAAAGAAGCTGCGAATGAGCAAGAGTATGTTCAACAAAACTACATATGTGCAGATACTCTGCGGCGGAGTCAGATACAATGTTGACGGCGTTGATAAACTGAAAAACGGGAAGTACAGAATTACACTTATTTCACACGAATTTTGTGCCACACTTGTGGGTGCACCGGGTGAGTGTGCCAAGCTCACAAAACTGGAAACAATATAACCGGGATGTAAAAGGGGGAGTTAAACTCCCTTTTTTTCGTATATATATATTCCACTTGATTTAGGCGAGAGTTTGTGGTATAATCATAATATACAGCAAAATAATATTTTTCATCTTCGTGTATAAACAGCCAAAATACGGCGCACAATATTACCAAACCGACATTATGTCAAAATTTGAAAGGTTGGTAATTATACATGGAGAACAAATCATCAAACAAGTCGATCAGTAAGCTTATCTATTCACTTATGGCGGCAATGCTTGCCGTTGTGGTAGGTGTTTCCGTATTCACCGTGTCGTCAAGACGGCGCGGTGGAACAGAGGACACCTCATCAAACGGTACCGGTGCATCGTCCGACATAAATCCCACGGATACAGGGAAGCTGCCGCCTTCAAGTGACAGTACGGACACAACGGCAAAGTCCCCCGACACCTCCAAGGGAACGGATACAAGCAAGGCACCTGCTGAAACATCTTCTACTCCTGCAAGTGCGGACACAGGTGATGTTTCGGCGTCAAAGGAGCTTCGCTACTTTGTAATGCCCGTAGCCGGTACTGTGGCCAAGGAATTTGAGATCGAAATTCCCGTTTATTCGCTCACGATGAACGATTACCGCGCGCACACCGGCGTTGATATTTATGCATCGCTCGGAAGCGATGTTGTAACGGCGTCGAGCGGTACTGTGTGCAAGGTTTGGAACGATCCGCTCATGGGACAGTGTGTCACTATCGACCACGGTGACAACATCTATACCACTTATATGAATCTCTCAAAGGAGCTGGATCCCCTTATCGAGGTTGGAGCAGATGTTTCAATGGGGCAGGCACTCGGTACTGTCGGTGAGAGTGCGCTTATTGAGGTTGCCGAGGAGCCGCACCTGCATCTTGAGATGAAGGTGGACGGAAAGTATGTTGATCCGCTTGACTATATGGGTGTCAGCTCGGAGCAGGATATGAGCTACGAGGATTAATCTGTTTTGATGCGTGAAAAAGAGCTGTATCAATTGATACAGCTCTTTGCATATATAATATTAAGGTGTTCTTATTCGCAATCAAGTGTTGCCACGACTATTTCCGGTGGATTGTTGAATCTGAACGGGAACGAGGCGTTGCCAAGTCCTCGGCTCACAATCATATTTGTACCGTCCAGCGTATGTAGTCCGGACGTGTACTTCGGGAAAATGCCCTGACCGGGAGCGTACAGCCCGCCGATAAGCGGCAGTCTGAACTGACCGCCGTGCGCGTGACCGCAGAATACCAGATCGACACCGTAGGAGGCATATAAATCGAAAAAGTCGGGACGGTGTGCGAGAAGTATTGCAAAACTGTCATCGGACTTTGGGAGTGCGTTTATCGCTTTTGATATTGTGTAGCGAGGTTCTTCGTTCCGCTCAAAATAATCTCTGTCGAACTCTTGTCGGATGAGTACCATAGGATCGTCGATACCAAGAAGCGCAATGTGCTCGCCGTCACGTTCAAGATATACACGTTCACCTCGAAGTACGGTCACTCCGACTTCGCTGAGCTTTGGTGCAAGGACTTCAAAGGTGTAGCTATCTCCCCTTTTGTAGATTTCGTCATGGTTTCCGGAAACCATATACGTGGGAGCGATTTTCACGGCTTCTCTTGAAAAATCCACACATACTGCCATATCTCCATGGCGCGGATCGAAAAGATCGCCCGTCATAACGATAATATCAGGTGCGATGTCCGAGAGCATTTCCAGCAGCTTTTGATTATCCTTGCCGAATTCGGCCGAATGAAGATCGGATATATGCGCTATCCTGTAGCCGTCAAACGATGCCGGAAGGCTGCCCGATTTTACGGTTATCTCTGTTATTTGCACATTTTTGTTTTCCCAGATTATGTACGCGGTAAGCGCGATCAGAAGAATAAGCGAGATTATTACAAGAATTACTACTGTTTTCTTTTTTGGTTTCATAAAAATCACTGTTCTATATCCTCCATACAATAAAATTCATACACACCAAAGGAGCGTCACATGACAAAAAAACACGAGAAAATTAAAAATGTACTATACGAAAGCGGACTCGTTATCTTCGGTTCGGTAATGTTCGCAATAGCGATGAATATGTTTATACTTCCGGCAGGAATAGTGCTCGGCGGTATGACGGGTATTTCCACCGTGCTCAACATTTTCTTTAAAACCCCCGTCGGTATAACAATAATCATCCTTAATATTCCGCTGTTTATTGCCAATGCATATTTCTTTGGACTCAAATTTCTGCGCCGTACACTTATCGGCGTTGTGGCAACGTCCATCGCCACAGACGTGCTGACGTTTTTCCCAATCACCACAGAGGATCCGCTTATGTGCGCGATACTCGGCGGTGCCGCCATGGGTGTGGGCGTTGGCTTTATGATGACTCGCGGATATACCACCGGCGGAACCGATCTTGTAGCATGCCTTGTAAGGATCAAGTTCAAGAACATATCCATGGGAACCATAATTACCGTGGCGGATGTTGTAATCATCCTCGGTGCCGCAGTTATATCACGCAATTTTACGAGCATATTTTATTCGGTGCTCTGCGTGTGGGCGGCAGGACGTGTGCTTGATATGATGATATCCGGCTCGAAGCGTGCGGGACAGTCGTTTATAATAACCGAGAAGCCGGACGAAATTGTAAAGCTGATTTTCGAGCGTCTTGACCGCGGTGTAACCGTCATCGATGCGATTGGCGGATACACCGGCGAGCCTAAAAAAGTTGTTATGTGTGTAGTTGGACGCGGACAGGTGTTCCTTTTAAAGCAGCTTGTTATGGAATGCGACAAGCAGGCGTTTGTTGTTATTTCACCGGTTACCGAGGTAACGGGCGAGGGATTCCACGTCCATTCTGCGGGCGACGGAAATGCCAAATAGAATATCCGGCTTGTATTTAGAATTATACCGATTTTTGCTTGTCTTGTCAAGCGAATATTCTGCATACGGCGCAAAATTAACAAAATAGCGGTATCTTTTTAATATTGCCATGAGATATAATATAAGTTGTTAATGAACTTTTACGAAAGGAGAGCTAAATGGGACAGCGGAAGAAGCGTGCGCGTCACAGCGGCATAGATGAAACCTACTGGGACAGACTCGACAATGCGGCAAAGCTGTTCCCGTCAATAACCAACACGCGCTCTCCAAATGTTTTCAGAATATGCGCGGTGCTCGCGGATGAGGTAAAACCCGACGCTTTGCAAACGGCACTTGAAAAAGCACTTTCCATAATGCCGTCGTTTTCCGTAAAGCTCCACCGCGGACTGTTCTGGTACTATTTTGATATAAACACCAACCGACCTATTGTAAAAGAGGAACGCTCCTATCCGTGTACGCCGATATACCGTGCCGGCGAGAGGGGATTTCTTTTCCGCGTTACGTATTATCACAAGAGGATAAATCTCGAAATGTATCATGCGCTTACCGACGGACTCGGTGCGATGAGCTTTATGAGATTGCTTATATACTGCTACTTTTCTGTACTGTTCCCAGATGAAGTTCCCGAGGAGTACATACGGTGCGAATCCGATGAAGTCGTACGCGACTTCGGTGAGGACAGCTTTGTAAAAAATGTAGCCGACCTTCCGGACGGCGAAAAAAAGCAAGGGAAACTTCCCGAAGCATACCGCCTTGGCGGCTACAGCTACGACGGAACAAGACTTGGCGTTCTTTCGGCTGTGATGCCTGCCGACTCGCTGCTTGCTCTGGCAAAAAAGCATGGCGCAACACTCAGCGAATACATTTCGGCGTTGCTTATCTGGTCGATATACAATACATCATACAGACGCACTCTTAAAAATAAACCGATAGCCGTGAGCATACCGGTAAATCTGCGCGGAATGTTTGAGTCGACAACCCTGCGCAATTTCTTCGGTCATCTCACAGTTTCGGTTATACCCGGCAAAAGCCCGAGCTTTGAGGATATACTTACAAAGACAAAAAAGTGCTTTTCGGACGGTCTTACAAAGAGCGCGTTTGAGCGTGAGATAACAAACCACGTGAAGATCGAGCGTATTCCCGGTATAAAATTTGTTCCGAGAATAATCAAAGATGTTGTGATGCGCTTTATATTTGCAAAGAACGACAAGCATCACACAATGACATTTTCAAATCTTGGACGCATAACTCTCCCAGATGCGATATCCGACAGGGTAGAGCGGATAGAGGCTCTTATCGGCGGCTCACAGACTCACGTTAAGAAGACCTCGCTTTGCAGCTATAAAAATAATATCGTGCTTACTTTTTCGTCCACTGTGGACGATAATTCAATCGAGCAGTATATGCTTTCTTATCTTGCGAAATGCGAAATTGACGTTACGGTTTCGTCCAACGAAACACCGGCTCCTGTGAAAGTAAAGAAGCCGGTGAAGGGAAAAGTTAAAAAGGAGAAGGTAAAAAAGCAAAAGAAAAAGAAGAAACGCAAAGGGGAGGCGGATGTATGAGATACTGTGCTCACTGCGGCGTGAAGCTTGCAAATGACATTGAATACTGCCCCCTGTGCGACATGGATACACAAATTCTTGACGGTAATTTCGAAAAGGATTACCCATATGTAAAAAGCCGCTTTAATCGCGGACTTTTGCTTAAGCTTATAACGTTTACAGCGCTTGCTTTTGTAATTATCGGGTTTGCAATAGATCATCTTGTTCCGACAGGCAGTCCGTGGATGATAATTGCCGCTGCTGCGATACTTTATCTTTGGATAAGCGCAATGAATATTCTCAGATATACGCCGAATCCGGCATCTATAATACTTTGCCAGCTTATTTGTGTCAGCGGACTCACGATTGCAATAGATTATTTTACTGGATATTTCCGCTGGTCTGTGAATTATGTGATACCGATGCTTATACTCGGTGCATCATGTGCTGTTACGCTTATGATAGCGATACGTCCTATAAAGTTCCGCGCGTATACGATTTATCAGCTTGTTATAGCCTTTCTTGGGGTAATGGCGGTTCTTTTGTGGGTGTTTGGATATTCGCATATCGAATGGCCTGCTGTCACAGCTGCACTTGTTTCGGTAATGTGCTTTTTGGCTACCTTGGTATTCGGTTGGCGCAGAACGCACAACGAACTTAAAAAACGCTTTCATTTTTAAAAAATTTATATCAAAAGGAGAATAAAACAATGGTACAGATCGAAATGGAAGACGGCGGCATTATAAAGCTTCAGCTTTATCCCGCTGTGGCACCGATAACGGTTGCAAACTTTGAGAAGCTCGTAAAGGAAGGCTTTTACGACGGACTCATTTTCCACCGTGTAATCGCAGGCTTTATGATTCAGGGCGGTGACCCTACCGGAACCGGAACGGGCGGCTCTCCCGACGAGATCAAGGGTGAGTTCAGATCCAACGGCGTTACCAACAACTTAAGCCACACACGCGGCACAATATCCATGGCACGCACACAGATAAAGGACAGCGCAAGCTCGCAGTTCTTCATCTGTCACGCAGATGCAACATTCCTTGACGGCGAATACGCCGCATTCGGTGTTGTTACAGAGGGCATTGAGGTTGTTGACGAGATCGCATCTGTTAAAACAGACATGCGTGACAAGCCGCTTCGTGACGTTGTTATGAAGAAGGTTACTCTTATCCCAGACGAAAAATAAAAAAGCGACTGCCGCATAAAATGCGGCAGTCATTTTGTTTTACTGTGCTTCAGCCTTGCGAAGCTCTGTGCTCAGCCAGATAAGACCGTATTCAAATGCCTCGTGAAGTCCGTTTTTCATGCCGAACTTTACTACCTTCTTGTCCTCTGTGCTCTGGATCTGAACAAGAATCTGATCGGGCAGCTCCTTGTCAAACACCTTTTTGGTTGACATAATTCCGAGGAAAAGAACGTATTTGTCATCCATGCTTCCGTAGTATATCTGGTTTCCTTCGCGAACAAGAGGCTTGCCGCGGAACATTAAATATTTATCTTTACTGATCGTGCTCATCGTATTCCTCCTAAAAATATGTTTACAATTATGACTATTCTATCACATTTCAAACATAAATTCTACATACAAATTGTAAATTACGCGTGAATTCTCAAAAAATATATTAAGTGGCGGATATTATTTACAGTTGACAATAATAGCTTTTTGAGGTATAATATTGAATGAACAAGATCTTTTTGTGAGGGTGTATATATGATTTTGAAAAAAACAAAATTTTCTGAAATAGCTCTTACCGCTCTTCTTGCGGCAACTGTTGCACTCACCGTTTCATGTGGCGGCGAAGATTTGCCTGTTGGCGGTGATGTTTCGGATGACTCAACTTCGAACGATCTCTTTGACGTGGAAACCGTGGAGCCAGACACTGCAGAGGATACAACTGCGGATACAACCGAAGATACCTCCGATGACACCACCGAAGACACATCCGAGGACACAACAGCTGACACAGAATATATCGACCTCAACGAGCCGGATATAATAAATCCCCTGACGGGACTTGCTGCCGAGGTGGACTATGAAAGCCGCCGCCCGCTCGCAATCATGATTAATAACATAAAGGTGGCGACTCCCCAGGAGGGAATCTCCTATGCAGATATCATGTATGAGTGCATCGTTGAGGGATATCAGACCCGGCTTATGATGCTCGTTTCGGATTATGAGAATCTGCCCGTTGTCGGATCGGTGCGCTCGTCACGCGAGTATTATCTCGACTTTGCGGCGAACCACAATGCAATATACATGCATGCCGGCGGAAGTAATCAGGCATATGCCGAGATAGGAACTCGCAGAGTCAACAACCTTGACGGCGTAAATGACAGCGGCGTGTCCTACAGAGCATTTTACCGCGATCAGTGGCGTCTTAACAATATGGGATATGAGCACAGCCTTATGACAACCGGCGAGGGAATCGTAAAGGCTCTTGACTATAAAAAATACGACACCAATCTTAAGGAGGATTTTGATTCTCCGCTCGATTTCGTGCCGTATGATACGGTTCGCATTCCCGAAGGCGGAAATGCTACATATTTGAAGGTGAAGTATTCCTACGCACATCATCCCTACTTCTCCTACGATGCAAATGATGGTGTGTACTATCGCTGGCAGTTTAACGGCGACAAGCATATTGACAATACCGCAGGTGTTCAGCTTTCGTTCACCAATGTTATCGTACTCTATTGCCCGACCAGACAGACCGGTGACTCCTACGGCCACGTTGATGTAACGACTACCGGTGAGGGCGAGGGTTACTATCTCACACAGGGTAAGTATGAGAAGATAACATGGGTAAAGACCGGTGACGATGTTCCCGTGAAGCTTTACAACGAGGCAGGCGAGGCGCTTCGCATAAACCGCGGAAAGACATTCTTCCAGGTCTGCACAACAGAAATGAAGGATACCACAGAGATAAAATAAAACGGTCAGGACGACATAATGTCGTCCCTTTCCGTTTATTTGTCCTTGGAGCGAAGACGTTCTCTCATAACAAGGCGTTTTAAAATTTTACCGTTAAACGGTATCAGAGGATAGAGATAATTTCGCTTGCCGTTCACGGTTTTATTGCTTGCGGCGAGGACTACTATCAGTATAAGTCCGCCGATATATCCCCACAGTCCGCCGATTGCGGTGGTCGTGAGCAGCAGTATTCGCATGAATTTGAAGGCGTAACCAAGCTCATAGCTTGACTGGGCAAAGTTGGCGATGGCGACAAACGCCATATAAACGATAACCTCCGGCACAAACCAGCCGATCTGTACCGCGAAATCTCCAAGTATAAGTCCGCCGACAACGCCAAAGGTGTTGTTGAGTGAATTCGGTGTATTAAGCGATGCGAGCTTGAGTCCGTCGAGCGCGAGTTCTACTATATATAGCTGCAATAGGATTGGCAGACTGCATTCGGTGTCAACCGTTATGAACGCAAGCCATTCGGGTATCCACGATTCGTGACTTATGAACAGATACCACGTTGGCGTGAGAAGCAGTGTCAGGGCAAATACGGCATACCTCAAAAGTCGAAGGTACGAGGCAGTGAGCGGCGGCAGATAATAGTCGTTTGTGTCTTCCATAAAGTCAAAAAGCGAGGTTGGAAGTATCATTGCTTCGGGGGAGGTATCAACGAGGACTATCACGCTTCCCTCAAGAAGATGTGCGGCGGCGTTATCGGGACGCTCCGTGTAGCGAAATTTCGGAAATGGGTTAAACCATCCGCGCTTTATTAAACATTCCGCAAGGCTTTGCTGTCCGAGGGTGAGCGAATCAACTCTGATGCGCTTTAATTTATCGATCAGAGATTTGACATATTCGCCGTCAGCCTTTTTGTCGATATATGATACAATAACATCACAGCCTGACACGTCACCTATCTTGATGTGCTCAAATGTTAGATTTGTGTCGCGGATACGGCGACGGATAAGCGTAGTATTCTGTTTTATGGTTTCGGTGAAGCTGTCGTGCGCGCCGCGCAGTACGCGGTCGTTTTCCGACTGGCTCACGCTTCGCATGGGATACATTCGCGCATCCACGGTGATTCCAACAGAATCCACGCAGTCTATTATTATCCCAACAGTGCCGCACATTACGGCGTAGGTGAAGCTTTCAATATCGGTCTGCACCGTTGCCTCGGTGTGAGGCAGATGCTTGGCGATGAAGTCCTTGGCATCGTTTATCGTTTCAAGCTTTTCAAGCTCTGCAAAATATATAAAAAGGCGGTCGAGCACCTGGGCGTTTGCAAATCCGTCGATAAAGTAAAATTTCGAGCGGTGTCCTGCGAAGATACGCTCACGTCCGATGAAATCGTAGTTCTTTCCGATGCCGAAAACACCGTCGAAATACGCTGTGTTTTCCTCATATGTTTGCATAAAATCCTGCGGCATTTTTTCACTTCCCATGTTTTTGTTTATAATATCATTGTTGCCGCAAAAGCCGAAAGCTTACATGCCAAAATACTCCAGTATTCCGTTGTATATTCCGAGCGCGAAAAGATCAGGCTGCTCACTCATAAGTGCGGCGTCATTAGGATTGGTTATGTACCCCATTTCGATAAGCGCTGCGGGCATTTGTGTGCGGCGGAGAACATAGAGTGACGGGCGCGCAAACACCCCGCGGTTATTGAGTCCCGTTATGAGCGAGAGCTGGCTTACAACATCCTCGGCAAGACGGAAACCGTCGCTGTCAACGCGGAAGGAGAATCCCTCAACGCCTGTTCCCGAGGGACTTGTAAACGCATTGGTGTGCAGACTTAAAAATATGTCCGCGCCCCACTCGTTTGCTTCGCTCACACGCTCTCGAAGGCTTGAGGCGTTGGATGTGCCGACCTGCTCGGTGGGGGAGTTTCGGGATGTACGAGCTTCAAAGCTTGGATTGTTATTTAAAAGCTGGGCGAGTATAGTGCCGATTTCATAAGTTATATCCTGTTCGCGAAGTCCGTTTCCTTCGGCTCCCGCGTTAGGATTTACGGGATTGTGTCCCTGATCAATAAAAACCTTTGGCATAGTCTACCTCCATTTCAAGTTAATATCAGTATATGAAATACATTAAAAAGTGATAAAGAGAGAAATAAACGTGAAAGAGATCAAAAGAATTTTAAGCTTTACACGCCGCGCGATCGACGATTATGGAATGATCGAGGACGGCGACAGAATAGGTGTCGGAGTATCGGCGGGCAAGGATTCGCTGACACTTCTTTGCGCGCTGGCAGAGCTTCGCAGATTTTACCCCAAGAAGTTTGAACTTGTGGCGATCACCGTGGACATGGGCTTTGAGGGTATGGACTTCACACCCATTGCGGATTTGTGCCGTGAGCTTGACGTGCCGTTTGTTGTTTCGCCGACACAGATAAGCAGAATAATATTCGACGTGAGAAAAGAAAAGAACCCGTGCAGTCTTTGCGCGAAGATGCGCCGCGGCGCGCTCCATGATGAATGTAAGCGCCAGGGCTGCAATAAGCTTGCGCTCGGACACCATTTCGACGACGTTGTGGAAACGTTTATGCTCAATCTTTTCTACGAGGGAAGGATCGGTTGCTTTTCGCCCGTTACTTACCTTGACAGAACGGATATAACGGTTATCAGGCCTCTTGTTTACGCGCCCGAAAAGGACGTGGAATATTTCGCGCGACACACGGCTCTTCCTATCATAGAAAGCTCCTGCCCCGCGAACAAGAACACGGAGCGCGAGGAGATGAAAACACTGCTTGCGGAAATAGAGCGCGGCAACAAGGGCTTGCGCCACCGCATTTTCGGTGCTATGCTTCGCGGCGGAGTTTCCGGCTTTAAGGATTCCAAAATCAAAATGTACGACGATGAATAACGCATAAAGCGCGTTTTTTTGCAAAAACTATCGTAAAACGTGTTTTTTGAGGGGAATATGCAAGAAAACGGCGAGCTTTTTCAGAAATATTGCGCCCATATTGGCGGGCGCGTTACCGTGGTTTCGGGCGAAAACGGCAAAACCTGCCTTTGTGCTCATCTTTGCCACGGGCAAAAATGCGAAGAAAGAAATTTTAA
>JAZTXD010000121.1:0-45902 GCA_045636265.1 Candidatus Flemingiibacterium sp. | reverse complement strand
CCCTCATTTGTTATGTGCTTCGCGTGCAGATATTAGGACTTATATTCAGCAAAGAAAGCGAAGAAGTGCTCGGATTTGCGCTGATTTATTTCGCGATAAATACGGTTTCTTTTCCTTTCATCGCGCTCTATAACGGCTTTGCGGCAATTTTCAGAATTATGGGAAATTCGAGAATTACCATGATTTCATCGGCTATCACCAACGTAATAAATCTTTGCGGAAACGCACTGTTTATTTACGTATTTGAGCTTGGTGTTGCCGGCGCGGCTTATTCAACGCTGATTGCACGTATTGTGGGTATGTTTATCATGTTTTTTGTAATGATGAGTAAGTCACGTCAGCTTTACATAGACTTCAGGGAAAAACTCAACTTTGATTTTGGCATCATCAAGCGTATGCTTCGTCTGGGAATACCGAGCGGACTTGAAAACGGTATGTTTCAGCTTGGAAGAATACTTGTTATTGCTATGATAGCAAGCTTTTCAACCGCACAGCTTACTGCAAATGCTATAGCAAAAAACTTCGATTCACTTGGATGTGTACCCGGTCATGCTATGACGCTTGCAATGGTAACCGTTGTAGGTCAGGCTATCGGAGCGGGGGATTACGATGCCGCACTTGACTATGCAAAAAAGCTTCTCAAAAAATGCTATGTCTATACTGCCGTGATTGAGGTAGCGATAATTCTTACGCTTCCGCTCACATTGCAGCTTTACAGCGCTTCTTATGAGGCTCTTCGGATTGCATGGATACTCATTGTTATCCACGACGGATGCGCCATATTTTTGTGGCCGCCTGCGTTTACGCTCCCCGGTGCACTTCGCGCCGCCAAGGATGTCCGATTTACGATGGTAGTGGCGGTTTCGGCGATGATATGCTTCAGAATAGTTTTCTCATACATATTCGGAGTAATGTGCGGACTCGGCATTATCGGTATATGGATTGCAATGCTGCTCGACTGGATTTTCCGCGCTGTACTGTTCACATGGCGAGTGAAGAGCGGGCGCTGGCTGTCAAAGGTTAATAAGTGATTTATATTTAAGATAAAGAAGGGCTATGAGTATGAAAACTTTGGAATTTGCTTCATATGAGTTAAGCAGATATTTAGCAGAAATGGGTGTAAAGGCCGATATTGCGCTCAATGTTGACGCTTCCATATTTGACGGTGATAAATTTGAACAGTATAACCCCGAGCTTGACGACGCTTTCAGCATTTGCGTGAAGGGCGGCAAGGGAACTATTATAGCGACAAACCACAGGGCTGTTCTCATGGGTGTTTATCACTTCTTAAAGCTTCAGGGCTGCCGTTTCATGATGCCCGGAAAAAATGGGGAGTATGTTCCGATCATTGAATCGGTGAAGGATGCCGAGGAAATCTGGTACGCATACACACGTCACAGAGGCACAACAGATGCGATGCTTCGCTGCGGCGGAATAGACTGCATGCTAGAGTTTGTTGATTGGCTTCCCAAAATAATGATGAATACATATTTCATCGAGCTGACAGACGGTTATTGGGATATGTGGTATGAGCAGCTTCACGAGGGTGACCCATATCAGAAACCTGACTCACTTTCAAAAGAGCAGTATGAAATGTGGCACGGATGGCTTGTTGGTGAAATAAAGAAAAGAGGACTTTTATATCACACAGCAGGTCACGGCTTTACAAATATGCTCATGGAAGGTATTACAGAAGCAAAGCGAGGTGTTGTTATCCAAAAAACAGAAGACAAGACGCCTTGCCAAAATCCCGAAATACTTCCGCTGATAAACGGAAAAAGGGAGCTTAGCAACAATACACCTCTTAACACCAATTTATGTTTCTCAAAGCCCGAGGTAAGAAAGCTTTACGCCGAGAAAATATACGAGTATTCCGAAAAGCATCCCGAGGTTGATTATCTGCATGTATGGCTGGGCGATGCGTTCGCTAATTTCTGCGAATGCGAAGATTGCAGAAAAATGACTCCAACTGACTGGTATATCAAGGTTATAAATGAGGTAGATGAGGAGTTCACAAGACACGGCTCAAACCAGAAAATAGTTTTCCTCGGATATTTCGAGCTTTTATATCCGCCGGTTTCTGAAAAAGTGAAAAATGAAGACAGATTCACATTCCTTTTCTGTCCGTACGCACGCGATTTTTCAAAACGTTATCGCGATTGGGAGGTGCAGGAGGTAACGCCTATTCCGCTTAACTCCTATAAAGAAAGCCACATGAATATGGGGCTGTATCTCGGTCAGTATAAGAGATGGAGAGAATGGTTTGGCGGTGACTGTGCTGTGTTTGACTACAACCTTGATTCCGCTATCGCTAAAGTTGATATAACCCATCTTTCCCAGGCTCCGATTTTGTCTGATGACTGCCTTTACATGAAAGAGATTGGACTTAATGGCAGAATCGAATGCGCTAACAACAGATACATATTCCCCATACCTATGGTTTGGTATGCCATGAGCGAAGCGTTGTTTTACGGAAGTGAATATTCCGAGAAAGAGTGTTACAACGATTTCTTTGGAGTTGGGGAGCCAATCAGCGAATATCTTAAACTCATGCAGAAAGTTCTTCCTCTTGATTACATTGAACGCAAGAGAAATAAGCTTACCGAGGGCGAAGTTTCTGCGCTCATGGAAGCTCTTAAAGAAACAGAGGCTTTCCGCAAGGTGCTTTATAATTATTCTCCTGCCACTGCTTTCCACAGAAGAAACGTTCAAATGTTCAAGGGCTTTATTGACATTGCAGAAGCGTTGATTGATCTCCTTATCAAAATAGACTGTGGTATTACAAAAGATGGGGCAGACTGTCTTACAGAACAGCTTCAGAAGCTCATTTACCGTAAGGAAGCAGAGATGCCGCTTTACTTCCATGGTGCCTCTTGGCTTAACTCATTCGCATCCCTTATTCGTGCACATGTGGCTGAGTAGTTTAAGATTATAAAACCGAATATGAAAGACGGACAGCGTGTGCATATCGCTGTCCGTCTTTTTATGATTTACCGGTTATGGGTATCCGACATTGAGAGCTTATATTCAAGCGAATCGGCGAGGGCGATAAAAGATGCCTCGATAACGTCGTTTGAAACGCCGACTGTTGTCCACACTCGGTTTGAGTCGGTGGATTCAATGAGTACGCGAACCTTTGCCGCTGTGGTGGAGTTTGCTTCGAGTACGCGAACCTTAAAGTCTGTAAGCTTTACTTCCGAGAGTATGGGGTAGAATACCGTGAGCGCACGCTTGAGCGCGCTGTCGAGTGCGTTGACGGGACCGTTTCCGAGAGAAGCGGTGGTCTCGCTCACGCCGTTGACCTCGACCTGAACCATGGCGCTTGCCTGAAGCTTTCCGTCGGTTGAGGGGAAGTCGTCGATTGTTTTATAGAGAACCACATTGAAATGCGGCTTGTAGTCGCACACAAGCTTCTTTATGAGAAGCTCAAAGCTTGCATCTGCCGCTTCAAACTGATAGCCCTCGTACTCAAGCTTTTTGAGCTCTTCCGTTATGAGTTTTGCTTCGGGAGATGAGCGGTCAAGTCCCGGGACAACGGCACGCGCGAGCTCTGTCACAGTGCTTCTGCCCGAAACCTCGGATGCGAGCAGACGGCGCTTGTTTCCGACAAGGGCAGGGGAAATGTGCTCATAGGCTCCGTCAAGCTTTTCGTTTGCATCTATATGCATGCCGCCCTTATGAGTAAATGCGGATTTGCCCGTGTACGGCTTGGTCGGACGCATTACCACATTGGAAATGTCGGAGATGCGGCGTGCGGTTTCCATAAGTGAACCGAGCTTAAGTGCGGATTCGCCGTTTTTTGCGTTTTTTCCGCATTGCATATTGCATTTGAGAACTAAATTTGGTATAATGGTACTGAGGTCACAGTTGCCGCAGCGCTCACCGATTCCGGTGAACGTGCCCTGAACCATTGATGCTCCGGATCCCACCGCCGACATTGCCGCCGCGACACCGAGTCCGCAGTCGTCATGCGTATGTATGCCGATGCGCTTGTTCGGGAAGAGTTTGCACACTTCGGATGTAAACGCGGCAATTTCATGAGGAAGCGTTCCGCCGTTGGTGTCGCAAAGGACAACGGAGTCGGCTCCGCCATCGAAAGCGGCTTTTACTACGTCAAGAGCATGCTCACGGTTATATTTCATGCCGTCGAAGAAATGCTCGGCATCGAAAACGACCTCGTTTACACGCTTTTTTAAATATTCAACGGTTGATGCAACGATGTCGAGGTTTTCGCTTGCATCGGCGCCGATTACACGCTCGGCGTGAAGAAGATGCGCCTTTCCGAACAGCGAAACAGTCGAAGTTTCTGCCAAAAGTAGACTCGCGATTGCGGGGTCCTCATCGGCACGGAGATTTTTTCTTCTCGTTGAGCCAAATGCGCAGAGCTTGGCGTTCAGAAGCGATACATCTTTTGCTAACTTGAAAAATTCGGCATCCTTGGGGTTTGAGCCGGGGTTCCCGGCTTCAATATAGTCCACGCCGAACTCATCGAGTGCGCTCATGATATAAAGCTTGTCACGAACAGAATATGAAATTCCCTCGCCCTGTGCGCCGTCGCGCAGGGTGGTGTCAAAGATTTCAATGATACGCTTTTCGCTCATGTTTACCTCACTGTAAAATCGAGTATTTACAACTATTATAATACACTCGCGGCAAATTGTCAAGTGTGGGGCGAATTTACTCAGATTTTACAATAAATAGCTTTCGTAAAATACATAAATATTGTATCATAGTTCTGTATATTGGAAATAAATGAATGAAATACGCCCAAGAAGACGGCAGAAATACTGCATGGGCGCATGGAGGTTTTATGATCTTTATAGTTGAAGACGACGAAAACATCCGGGAAATGGAAGGGTATGCACTGAAAAACAGCGGATACGAGGTTAAGGGGTTTGCTGACGGAGATTCGATGATGGCATCCCTTTGCGGCGAGCTGCCCGAGCTTATTTTGCTCGACATCATGCTCCCGGGGGATGACGGCCTGACCGTTCTTCGCAAAATACGAGAAAATGAGCGTACAAAAAATATTCCCGTGATGATGGTGACTGCAAAAACCACCGAGCTTGACAAGGTGCGCGGTCTTGACATGGGCGCGGACGACTACCTTTCAAAGCCGTTTGGAATAATGGAGCTTGTGTCAAGAGTAAAGGCGCTTCTTCGCCGCTCCGGTGCGAAGTCGGAAAATAAAGTCAGCGACAAAAATGTACTCTCATACGGCTGCATACGCCTTGACGATTCCTCGCGAAAGGTTACCGCGAAGAATGCAGAGGTTGATCTTACATACAAAGAATATGAGCTTCTCAAATTCCTGCTTGTTAATGCGAATATCGTTATGAGCCGCGATCGCATACTCTCCGAGGTGTGGGGATTCGATTACGAGGGCGAGTCGCGCACTGTGGACATGCATATCAAAACGCTGCGCCAGAAGCTCGGCGAAGCCGGCAGTGCTATAAAAACCGTACGCAGTGTCGGTTATAAGATCGGTGACTGACTAAGATGAAGAAACGCATATTTATTTCGGTTGGGGCCGTGGCAATCTCTTCGGTATTATTGACATTGCTGATTGAATTTTTGATTGTCAATAACGTTTATGCCGAAGCGACGCTTTCATTTGGTGGGGCAAATGCCTTGCTTCTGCTTGGAGCGGCTGCGGTATGTGTTGTATCTCTCATAGCGGCTTTTTTGCTCTCGGGATATATCTCAAAGCCGATTGACGAGCTTGTTAATAAAAAAGACTCGGAAATCGCAAAGCAGCTTGCAAGAGTAAAAAAAGAAAAGGACCGACTTGCAACAATTATCAACAACATGGACGAGGGACTTATCATACTTGATAATGATCTTCACGTTATTATGCTGAATGAGAGTGCATACTCCTGTCTTGGCACGAAGACCTTGCGCAGTGACTGCATTGGAAAGCGAATGAGCGATATTTGCTCGAATGCTGACATATGTCAGTGCATAGAGGATGCGGCTTCGGCAACATTTACGCTTGACGGTCGCCAGTTTCAGCTTCACGTCAACCACGTTATGTCAAACTCGGAGGCGGTCGGACGCATCGGGCTTTTGCTTGACGTCACACAGCGCTCGGAAATCGACAGAATAAAGCAGGAATTCACCGCAAATGTATCTCACGAGCTGAAAACTCCGCTCACATCAATATCAGGCTTTGCCGAGCTTATCGAATCCGGCATGGCAAACGGTGATGATGCGGCTGTATTTGCGGGGCGCATACACAAAGAAAGTCAGCGAATGCTCGCGCTGATATCGGATATCATCAAGCTTTCAAAGCTTGATGAAAAGGCAAGCGTTGACAGCGGCGAAGAAGTCGATCTTTTAAAGATTGCGTTTGAGTGCCGTGACATGCTCGAAATGAACGCAAAAGCACATAATGTTACAATAAACGTTTCGGGCGAAGAAAGCATCGTTGTCGGAACTCCGAGCGAGCTTACGGAGCTTGTATACAACCTCATTGACAACGGTATACGCTATAACCGCGACGGCGGAAGTGTTAATGTAAAAATAACATCTCCGGCACACTCGAGAGAGGATCCGTTTGTTATACTCAGCGTGACGGACACAGGCATCGGTATTGCCGAGGAACACCGTGACAGAGTTTTCGAGCGATTCTACCGGGTTGATAAATCCCGTTCCAAGGAAACGGGCGGCACCGGACTCGGGCTTGCCATTGTAAAGCATGTTGCCGAGCGGCACAACGCAAAGATCGAAATTGACAGCGCTGTCGGTGTCGGCACTACTATTCGCGTGGAATTCTTTGAAGCAAACAATCATAGTGACGTATAAATCAAAGGAGCAAATTTGATGAGAAACAGTAAATTTTTTAAGATTTTTATGACGGTTTTAACTGTCCTTTCGGTTGTGGCATACGGAGCTGTTTCGGTTGCCGCGGCAGGCGGTGCTGACGTGCCGGACGGAACGCTTACCATATTCAATTTCCTTTCGCTGTTTGGCGGCGTGTCCCTCTTCCTTTTCGGTATGGACTATATGGGAAAGGGCCTCGAAAAGAGCGCGGGCGGTTCGCTTGAGCGTATACTCGAAAAACTCACAAGCAACCCGTTCAAGGGCGTTTTACTCGGTGCTATTGTTACCGCTGTGATTCAGTCATCCGGTGCAACCACCGTTATGGTTGTCGGTTTCGTTAACTCCGGAATCATGAAGCTCACCCAGGCCATCGGTATTATCATGGGTGCAAACATCGGTACAACCGCAACAGCATGGATTCTTACTCTTGCAGGCGGCAGCGATAGTGGCGGCGGAATGGTAATGCAGCTGCTTAAGGCAAACAATCTTGCCGCAATATCTGCGTTTATCGGCATACTTCTGATAATGTTCGGCAAGAGCAGCCGCAAAAAGGATGTCGGCGGAATTTTCATCGGTTTTGCCGTGCTCATGTTCGGTATGACTATGATGACCGATGCGCTTTCTCCTCTTAAGCATAACGCGCAGTTCGCAGAAATTCTCGCACTCTTTACCAATCCCGTACTCGGTATTCTCGCGGGTGCGGTTATCACCACGATCATGCAGTCCTCGTCTGCGTCTGTCGGTATTATGCAGGCGATTTCCGCAACAGGCGCACTGTCGTTCGGTGCGGCAATACCGATGATAATGGGCCAGAACATCGGAAGTACAACCACCGCTATGATTTCTACCATAGGCGCAGGCAAGAATGCAAAGCGTACCGCGGCGGTGCATTTCTACTTCAATGTAATCGGTACATTTGTATTCCTTGTCGGATATTATGCGCTTGACGCAATTTTCGATTTCGGACTTGACAAGGTTCAGATCAACTCTACAACGATTGCTATAACCCACACAATTTTCAATGTTGCAACAACACTTCTTCTTCTCCCGTTCTATAAGTTCCTTGGAAGGCTTGCAGAGCTTACAATTAAGGATTCTCCCCAAAAAGCGGCTGCAGTGGCCGAGGAACAGCCTCTGCTTGATGAGCGTTTCCTGCAGACACCCTCGTTTGCGCTTGAGCAGTGTGTATCGGTTATGACAAACATGGCTGAGCTTTCTATACAGAGTATCAACGCTGCTATGAATCTTGTTGATCAGTACACAGATTCCGACGCAGAGGAAATACGTGAGATTGAGGGCATCGTGGATAGGTATGAGGACAGACTCGGAACTTATCTTGTCAAGCTGTCCTCGCGTGATCTGTCGATCGAGGATTCCAAAACCGCTACACGTCTTCTTCACAATATCGGTGACCTTGAGCGTATAAGCGACCATGCGGTGAATATTCAGGAAGCCGCAAAGGAAATGAGAGAAAAGGGTATCACATTCTCTCATGAGGCTAAACGTGAGCTTAAAGTTATTTCTCTTGCAGTTACAGAAATACTTTCCCTCACATACGATGCGCTTGTATCGAAGGATCTCCATGCGGCAACACATATTGAACCGCTTGAGCAGGTTGTCGATGATCTCAAGGACAAGATCAGAGAGAAGCATATCGACAGACTCCAGGGCGGTAAGTGTACGATAGAGCTTGGATTTATCCTCTCTGACCTTCTCACAAACTACGAGCGTGTTTCCGACCATTGCTCTAATATCGCCGCTTGTATGATCAAGGCGGCAGAGCAGTCCTATGAAACACACAAGTATCTCGCAGACCTCAAGAACGAGCACTCGTTTATGGACGAGTACCGTGCATGCTCCGAGAAATATTCCATTGACTAATCTGAATAGAGTAAATCTGAAACGGTTACGAATTCGTAGCCGTGTCTTTTTAGTTCGGGAATGAATTCACGCAGTGCGTCCGGGGTGGGACTGTTGCCGCCGATGAAATCGTGGCAGAGAATTATTGAGCCGGGCTCGATGTTTTCGAGTACGGTTTTTACGATCGTCTGGGTTGGTGTGTGTGCCCAATCGCGAGTGTCAACCGTCCATAGAACGACCTCATAGTCAAGCTGGGCCGCTACGCGCCTTACGCTGTCGGGACATTTGCCCTCGGGCGGACGGAATAGCTTTGGGCGGTATTCCGCAAGCTCATAAAGCAGGTCTTCCGTTGCCGACAGTTCACTTTCAAGTGTGGCCTCGGGGAGCTTTGAAAGATGCGGATGCGACCAAGTGTGGCTTGCTATCTCATGACCTTCTGCGAGCTCACGCAGTATAAGCTCAGGATAGCGTTCGGCGAGCGAACCGACGACAAAAAATGTTGCTTTAACCTCATTTTCCTTTAGAATGTCAAGTATTTCGGCGGTGTATTTATAATGAGGACCGTCGTCAAAGGTAAGGGCTATACGCTTGTCAGTGGTGTCACTCGAAAAATGCACATTTGCCATTATTTCGTCTGCGCTCAATGTTACACACAAGGCGATGACAATGAGAGTTAATATGATTATGCGCCGCATAATTCCTCTATTGAACCGAATCGGTAACCGTTCTTTTCGAGATGCGTGAGAAACTCATCCATAATCGCGGCGTTTGTTGCGGATGTGGGATGGAGGAGTAAAATCTCGCCGTTATGAAGTCTTGATGTGAGTTTTTTCATAGCCGAGTCACACGACGGCTGTTTGTTATTGTCCCAATCGGCATATGCACAGCTCCAGAAGACGGTTTTGTAGCCCATATCGGAAAGTATTTTCATGTTATCCTCGGAAAAGCAGCCTTCGGGCGGACGGTAGAGCTTTGCCATTTTACAGCCCGTAAGCTCGGTGCAAAGCTTTTCAAGACCGTAAAGTTCCTCCTCAAATACAGCGCGGTCAACGCCGGACATATTACGGTGGGACATTGTGTGGTTTGCAACTGTGTGTCCCTCGTCAAACATTCGCTTTACAAGGGCGGTTTCTTTTTCAATTACATGCTTCAGCACGAAGAAAGTTCCCGGTGCGTTATGCTTTTTCAGTGTGTCAAGAATTTTTGCCACGTTGCCGTTTTCGTACCCAACATCAAAGGTTAAATATATAACCTTATCGGCGCACGTGTCGCCGTGTTCGCGGTCGAGATAGACTCCGCCGTAATTTTCAATGAATGAAAATTCACTCGGCAGCGGTGGCTGTGTGTGCGATTCGTTCGGCTTGCAGTACCACCGTAGTTCAGACGGGTATGCAGACAAAGGAAGAGCCAACAAAATGAGCGCCGATATAAGCAAAAGGCAGATTACAATACGTTTTTTCATTTTAGTTCCTTTCGTTTTTAGTATCGTATTGCCGACAGATTGACAGCAAAATTGCGACAATAATAATTTGCACGATTTTTTTGAAAAATCACCTTGATTTTTCTTTTAAAATAGGGTATAATATTATTTGTATTCAAATCAAAGACAAATTGTATAAAAACGGGAAATATACATAGTTTTTATACATATTTATGACTTTTGAATAAAACATGCGTGTGAATAATTATACATATTATGCATCTGCAGTCTTGATTTTATGCAGATGTGGATGTATAATATATACATACAGCAAAAAACACAAAAAGAGGTACATATCATGGACAAGAAGAACATCAAAAAAGTAGTGCTTGCATACTCCGGCGGACTTGATACATCCATTATCATTCCGTGGCTCAAGGAAAATTACAACAATTGTGAGGTTATCGCGGTTTCCGGTGACGTAGGTCAGGGAACCGAGCTTGACGGACTTGAGGAAAAGGCTCTCAAGACTGGTGCCTCCAAGCTTTACATCGAAGACCTCAAAAAAGATTATATCGAAAATTACATCTGGCCCTGCCTTAAAGCTGATGCAAAATACGAGGATTACCTTCTCGGTACTTCCCACGCACGTCCCTGCATCGCAAAGCGTCTTGTAGAGATCGCTATTGCCGAGGGCGCTGACGCTATCTGCCACGGCTGTACCGGTAAGGGTAACGACCAGGTTCGTTTCGAGCTTACAATCAAGGCATTCGCTCCCAACATGGCAATCATCGCTCCTTGGCGCGAGTGGGATATTAAGTCCCGTGACGAGGAGATCGACTACGCAGAGGCTCACAACATTCCGCTTAAGATTAACCGCGAAACAAACTACTCCAAGGATAAGAACCTCTGGCATCTCTCCCATGAAGGTCTTGACCTCGAATCTCCCGCAAACGAGCCGCAGTACAATAAGCCCGGCTTCCTTGAACTCGGCGTTTCTCCCGAGCAGGCTCCCGACAAGCCCACTTATGTAACTATCCACTTTGAAAAGGGTATCCCGACTGCGCTTGACGGCGTAGAAATGGGCGCTGTTGAGCTTGTTGAAAAGCTTAATGCGATTGGCGGTGCAAACGGTATCGGTCTTCTCGATATCGTAGAAAACCGTCTTGTTGGTATGAAGAGCCGCGGCGTATATGAAACTCCCGCCGGAACAATCCTTTACAAGGCGCACAATGTTCTTGAAACAATCTGCGTTGATAAGGAAACCTTCCACTTCATGCAGGCTCAGGTTGCTCCCAAGATGGCAGACCTCACCTACAACGGTCAGTGGTTCACACCTCTTCGCGAGGCACTCTGCGCATTCGTTGACAAGGTTAACGAAACCGTTACCGGTGACGTTACACTCAAGCTCTACAAGGGCAATCTTATCAATGCCGGCGTAACCTCTCCGTACACTCTCTATGACGAGCAGACTGCTTCCTTCGGCGAGGACGAGGATTACAACCAGGCTGACGCAGAGGGCTTTATCAACCTCTTCGGACTCCCGATTAAGGTTAAGGCAAAGCTTGACGCAAACAGATAATTTATAGATATTTGTTCCGAGGAGAAACAGATTTTATATCTGTTTCTCCGTTCGGGTTATTTCAGGATATAAAAATTCATCGAAAAGGATATATTCACCATGAAACTCTGGCAGGGACGCTTTAAAAAGGACGTCGATTCACGCGTTAACGATTTCAACTCGTCTATCTCTTTTGACGGACGTATGTACGCCCAGGACATAAACGGCTCCATAGCTCACGCAACAATGCTCGGCGAGTGCGGAATTATCGAAAAGAGTGAGTCTGACAAAATAGTGGCGGCGCTTCGCGAAATACTTTCCGATATCGAAGAGGGAAAACTCGAGTTTCCCGCCGACGCCGAGGACATCCATATGAACATCGAAACGATACTCACAAGCCGTATCGGTGACACGGGCAAGCGACTTCACACCGCCCGTTCACGTAACGACCAGGTAGCGCTCGATATCCGTATGTATTTGCTCGACGAAATTAGTGCGATAAAGGCGCGTGTGCTCGATCTGCTTGCTGCCATAAGCGACAAAGCGAAGCAGCACACGGATACCGTAATGGCGGGATATACGCATCTTCAGCGTGCACAGCCGGTTACGTTTGCTCACTACATTCTCGCATATGCACAGATGCTCATGCGTGACTACGACAGACTTTGCGACACCGAAAGACGTACCAAGGTAATGCCGCTCGGTTCCGGTGCGCTCGCATCAACCACATATCCCATTAACAGAGAACGTGTGGCGGAGCTGCTCGGATTCCCGAGTGTAACTGAGAATTCGATCGACGGCGTTTCCGACAGAGATTTCGTTTTAGAGCTTTCGTCAGACCTCTCGCTTCTCATGATGCATATGAGCCGTTTTTCCGAGGAGATCATCCTCTGGTGCTCGTCCGAGTTTGGATTTATCGAGCTTGACGATGCATTTTCTACCGGATCGTCAATAATGCCGCAGAAGAAGAACCCCGACGTTGCCGAGCTTGTACGCGGCAAAACCGGCAGAGTTTACGGCGATATGATGGCGCTTTTCTCGATGATGAAGTCGCTTCCGCTTGCATACAATAAGGATATGCAGGAGGACAAAGAAGCAATATTTGACGCAATTGACAACACACTTATCTGTCTTGAGGTGTTCACCTCTATGTTTGCTACGATGACTGTGAGAGCCGACAGACTCAGACGTGCCGCGGCAAAGGGCTTTATCAACGCCACAGACCTTGCGGACTATCTTGTTAAAAAAGGTATGCCGTTCAGAGATGCATATAAGGTGTCCGGAGGTCTTGTTGCATACTGCATTGACAACTCAAAAACGCTTGAGGAGCTCACTCTCGACGAGCTTCATGAGTTCTGCGACATTTTTGATGAAACCGTTTATGATGCAATTGACCTTATGAACTGCGTAAACGGCAGAAAGGTTCGCGGAGGTCCCGCAAAGGAATCCGTGCTGCGTCAGATTGAGATTGTTGATGAATTCCTGGAGGGCAACAAATGATTAAGGTGGGTATAATCGGTGCTACGGGTTACGCCGGCGCGGAACTTGCACGTCTGCTTATAAATCATCCCGAGGTGAAAATTGAAGCGGTATCATCCGTTTCATATGAGGGACAGAGAATTGACGATATCTACCCTAATTTAAAGGAAGTCCTTCCGATGACGCTTGAGAGCGTTGATGCTATTATTCCTCGCTGTGATGTTGTGTTTGCGTCGGTTCCACACGGTGTTTCCGAGGAAATGGCGTTGAAATGTCAGGCGGCAGATACTGTACTTATCGACCTTGGCGCGGATTTTCGGTTGCATAACGAGGCTGATTATAACAAGTGGTACGGCAAGGAATATAAATACCCAGCGCTTCACGAGAAGGCTGTATACTGCATCCCCGAACTTCACAGAGAACACCTTAAGGATGCTCCTATAATCGGTAATCCGGGATGTTACCCCACCTCAATTTCGCTTGCTTTAATGCCGGCGGTAAAGGCGGGAATAATCGATACATCGCATATAATAATCGACTCAAAATCGGGCGTGACCGGTGCTGGGCGCGGACTCACGCAGGGCACTCACTATCCCGATACCAATGAAGCGTTTGCGGCATATAAAGCAGGCGCCCACAGACACACACCTGAAATCGAGCAGACGCTCACATATCTTGCAGGCTCTCCGGTAAAGGTTACATTTGTTCCGCATTTGTTACCAGTAAACCGCGGAATTGAGTCAACGCTCTACTGTACGCTCAGCGATAGTGGTGCAAAGCTCGGTATTGATGAAATACACGCGCTTTGGTGCGATGCATATAAAAACGAGAAGTTTGTCCGCATAGAGCCAAAGGGAAGCTATGCAAACATCAAAAATGTTAGAATGTCCAATTACTGCGATATTTCATTGCATCTTGATTCCCACGCAAACACGCTTATCATCTCCTCCTGCATTGATAATATGGTCAAGGGGGCGGCGGGTCAGGCTATACAGAATATGAATATCCGTTTCGGAATTGATGAAACAACGGGACTTACCATGGTTCCGCCGGCATTCTGATATGAAAACAGTACTCATAACCGGAGCCTCCCGCGGAATCGGAGCCGCTTGTGCAAAATATTTTGCCGAGCACGGCTGGCGAGTGATAATAAATTATAACAAAAGCGAGGATGCGGCGATTGCACTTGCGAAGCTTATCAATGACGGCGGTGGGGAAGCATATTGCTTCAAGGCTGATGTTGGTGTGACGAGCGAATGTGAGGCGCTTATTCAATATGCTGTGTCCGTTGGCGGAAAACTTGACGCTCTTGTAAATAATGCGGCTGTTGACGAACTTATTCCGTTTGATATGATGCCCGTAGAGCGAGAGCGAAGAATGTTCGATGTGAACCTTTTCGGCGTAATGGATTGCACGAGATTTGCTCTTGCGCATATGCTTCACGAACGAAACGGTGTTGTTGTGAACATTTCGTCGATATGGGGACAGGTTGGAGCATCGTGTGAAGTGCAGTATTCCACGTCAAAGGCGGCGATTATAGGTTTCACAAAGTCGCTTGCAAAGGAAGTTGCGCCGAGCGGCGTGCGTGTTAACTGCGTTGCACCGGGTATCGTCGATACAGAAATGAACGCATCGTTTGATAAAGATGAAATTGACAGTTTTCTGTCCGAGGTTCCAATGGGGCGCATGGGAAGTGGAGCAGAGGTTGCACAGTGTGTACATTTTCTTTGTGAAGCTTCATATGTTACGGGACAGATACTCGGCGTAAACGGCGGATATATTTAATACTTTAATGAGGAATAAATAATGGCTGAATATAAAATAACTGAGATAGAAGGCGGTATCTGTGCGGCGAAGGGATTTCGTGCGTCCGGTATCCATGCCGGTTTCCGCAAAAACAAGCAAAAGCGTGATCTCGCGCTTATTGTTGCAGACAATGTGTGCAGCGCGGCGGGCGTTTATACAACCAATAAGGTTTTTGCCGCCCCGGTAGGTGTTACACGTGCACATCTTGCAAATGGCAAGGCGCAGGCGGTTATCTGTAACAGCGGAAACGCCAACACTTGCAACAGTGACGGATACGATAAGGCAAACGCAACATGTCAGATGCTCGCAAAGGCGATCGGCGTTAATGAGGACGATATTATAGTAGCTTCCACCGGTGTTATCGGTGTGCCGCTTCCTCTTGAGCCTATAACTAACGGTATAGAGCCACTGGTTGCAGAGCTTGACTCGAGTATTGAGGCATCCGACAAGGCGGCATGCGCTATAATGACAACCGATACCAAGAAAAAAGAGTTTGCATTTGAAACTATCGTTGGTGGAAAGACTATTCATCTTGGCGGTATTTGTAAGGGTTCGGGAATGATACGTCCCAATATGGCGACTATGCTTTGCTTTATCACGACAGATGCGGCAATTTCGTCGAAGATGCTCCAGTGTGCACTTTCAGACATAATCAAGGGGACCTTCAACATGGTCAGTGTTGACGGTGACACATCCACAAATGATATGGTAACCGTTATGGCTTCCGGTGCGGCAGGAAACGCTGAGATTGTCACCGAGGGCGAGGATTATGATGCATTTAAGGCGGGACTCGCGGTTCTTTGCACGCGCCTCGCAATGTCTATCGCATCCGACGGAGAGGGCGCAACTAAACTGTTAGCTTGCAATGTACGCAATTTTGCAGACCTTGACGGTGCACGTACACTGGCGAAATCCGTTATCAGTTCATCACTTGTAAAAACTGCAATGTTCGGTGCGGATGCCAACTGGGGAAGAATACTCTGTGCACTCGGTTATGCGGGAATTGACATTGATACGGATTCAATCGACGTTAAGTTTATAAGCTCCGCGGGCGAAATTCTGGTATGCCAAAACGGACGCGGCGTTGAATTCTCCGAGGAACTTGCCAAGACTATTTTGCTTCGCCGTCACGTCACTATTGATGTTGACATGAAGTGCGGTGATATTTCTGCTACAGCTTGGGGATGTGACCTCAGCTACGAATACGTTCGCATAAACGGTGACTACAGATCATAAAGTTCAAAGCGCTTTATGTTTCCGGAGCGTGTGTCTTGGCACTCAAGGACAGAGGTTTGCTTTGCAAAGGTGCCGTAAGCTCCACTTCTAACTTTCACAGTAATGAGGTATAAACAATGTTTCTTTCAAATCAGGATAAGGCCAGAGTACTCACACAGGCACTTCCGTACATACAGAAGTACACCGGCAAAACAATAGTTGTAAAATACGGCGGAAACGCCATGATAAACGAGGGTCTCAAAGAGGCGGTAATCGCTGACCTTGTTCTTCTCTCGCTTGTAGGAATAAATGTGGTTCTGGTTCACGGCGGCGGTCCCGAAATATCGGATATGTTAAAGCGCGTTGGCAAGGAGTCGAAGTTTATCAACGGTCTTCGCTACACCGATGACGAAACTATAGAGATTGTCCAGATGGTGCTCGCCGGAAAGACTAATAAGGATTTAGTCAACAAGATTGAGCGCATTGGTGGTAAGGCTGTCGGACTTTGCGGAATTGACGGCGGCATGATCAAGGCGCACAAGCTTGAAGGTGAAGCCGATTACGGTAATGTGGGCGAGATTTATGAGGTTGACACCTCAATTATCAAGGATAACATCGACAAGGGATATATTCCCGTTGTTTCGACCGTTGCGCTCGGCGATGACGATGCGCCGGTTTATAATATAAACGCAGATACTGCGGCGTGCAAGATAGCTATTGCGCTTGGTGCATCCAACCTTTTGCTTCTCACTGACACACGTGGAGTAATGCGCGACGTTCGTGACGAAGATACGCTTATTCCGGAGGTTCGCCTTGACGATGTGCAGGCGCTTATTGACGAGGGCGTTATCAGCGGCGGCATGATTCCAAAGGTTCAGTGCTGTGTTGATGCCGTAAAGGGCGGCATTGCTCATACTGTTATTCTAGACGGACGAATTTCGCACTCTATCCTTATAGAAATGCTCTCCGATGAGGGTATCGGCACACTCTTTAAGAAATAAGAGAGGACAACAATGAATACTAATGATATCATGGCGCTTGACCGTGAGTACATAATGCAGACGTACGGCAGGCTTCATATAGCGCCCGCGTCTGGTAAAAACGCTACTATGACTGATGCCGACGGCAAGGTGTACATCGACTTTACCAGCGGAATCGGTGTGAACTCGCTCGGCTGGTGCGATGATGGATACATAAAAGCAGTTGAAAGTCAGCTACACACCATTCAGCACATGTGCAACTACTTCTACTGCGAGCCGGCAGGAAAGCTTGCAAAAAATCTTATAGAACTGTCGGGACTCAAGCGCGTATTCTTCGGGAACTCCGGTGCAGAGGCAAATGAAGGTGCGATAAAGCTTGCCAGAAAATATTCGTTTGACAAATACGGTGAGGGGCGCTCCACTATCATAACACTTACAAATTCCTTCCACGGAAGAACGGTCACAACCTTGGCGGCTACAGGACAGGATGTGTTCCACCAATATTTCTATCCGTTCACTGAAGGATTCAAATATGCCCCCGCGAACGATATTGATGCTATTCGCGCGGCAATGACTGACGATGTCTGCGCAGTGTTTGCAGAGCCGATTCAGGGCGAGGGTGGAGTTAATGTGCTTGACGCTGACTATGCTCGCGCACTGCGTGCACTTTGCGATGAGCGTGATGTGCTTCTCGTTTTTGACGAGGTTCAGACTGGTATCGGAAGAACCGGGAAAATGTTCGGATTTGAGCATTTTGGCATTACCCCCGACATCCTCACACTTGCCAAGGGGCTTGGAGGCGGACTTCCTATTGGCGCATTTATAGCCGGTCAGAAGTGTGAGTCCACACTTACAGCAGGTATGCATGGCTCAACATTCGGAGCTAATCCGGTGGTTTGTGCCGGTGCTTGTGAGGTTATCTCGCGCGTGTCGGATCCTGCGTTTTTGGCAGAGGTTGAGAAAAAGGGGCAGTATATTATAGACAAAGTAATGGAAAAGGCTCCCACAAAAGTGAAATCGGTTCGCGGACGCGGAATGATGATCGGCTTTGTAGTGGATGGCAGTCCGAAGGATTATCTCCATGCCTGCGCAGATGCCGGACTTTTGGTGCTCACAGCAGGAACAGATGTTATAAGACTCCTGCCGCCGCTTACAATATCTTATGAAGAAATAGATAAGGGAACTGAAATTTTAGCTTCAGTTTTGAAATAATTTTTGAAAGGAATACAGAACAATGATGAACGATCTTCTTAAAATGTCAGACCTCTCCAAAGAGGAAATACTCGACATATTAAATCTTGCAATGCAGCTTAAATACGAAACCAAGAACGGCATCGAGCACAAGCTCCTCGCCGGTCAGACTCTCGGTATGATTTTCCAGAAGGCTTCCACCAGAACCCGTGTATCGTTTGAGGTTGGTATGTACCAGCTCGGCGGTCAGGCGCTTTTCCTCTCCTCCCGTGACCTTCAGATCGGACGCGGTGAGCCGGTTGAGGATACCGCACGCGTGCTCTCCCGTTACCTTAACGGTATCATGATCAGAACCTTCGAGCAGAAGGAAGTTGAGGATCTCGCAAAATATGCAAGTATTCCGATAATCAACGGTCTTACCGACTATTGCCACCCCTGCCAGGTTCTCGCTGACCTCCAGACTATCCGTGAGTTCAAGGGCGGCTTTGACGGGCTCAAGATGTGCTACATAGGTGACGGTAACAACATGGCAAACTCCCTCATCGTCGGCGGTCTTACCGTTGGTATGAAGGTTTCTGCCGCTTGCCCCAAGGCATACAGCCCCGATGCACAGGTTCTTGACTTCGCAAAGCCCTACGGCGATGCATTCACCCTCACCAACAATGTTCTCGAAGCCGCAAAGGATGCTGATGTAATCTTCACAGACGTTTGGGCTTCTATGGGCCAGGAAGAAGAGGCAGAGAAGCGCAGAGTTGCGTTCAAGGGATACCAGATCAACGACGAGGTTCTCGACGTTGCAGCGAAGGATGCTATGGTACAGCACTGTCTTCCCGCACACCGTGAGGAGGAGATCACCGCAAAGGTATTCGAGGCTCACGCAAACGAGATCTTCGAGGAAGCGGAGAACCGTCTGCACGCTCAAAAGGCAGTTATGGTCAAGTTAATGCAGAAGAAGTAAGATTTTCTGTTTTTCAAATGTTCGTTTGCCCATAACATCGTGAAGGGCGGTAAATATTTATGAAAAACATAGGCAATCTTTATTTTGCGAATAATCGCACGGTGATTATCGTTAGATATATATCTATCTTCATTTTGGGTTTGGGAGTTGGAAGTGCGTCTTTTGCTGATGGTTGGGGAATAATTGGATTACTTGTTTTGTCATTGGGGGCTATTCTCTTTTTCGCGTGTACAAGTAAAATTGTCAGCGACAAGGAATATGACGGACATTTGAGCGCAATACTGAAAACAGTCGATACATACGACGGCGAGTTCGAATACCTCAATAAATGGGAATTTTTCGCATTCGGTACAGGAAGCAAGTGCAGAAAAGGCTCAGACGGTAAATACCGCACCGATTCTTACTCCTTTACTCGAATACTTGCCAGTAAAACCGCGTTCAGAATAGCGCGTCATACGGTTAATTACACCGGCGAAACGCAAAGCGATGTATTTGTTGCGGAGATTTCAGACGTAACAGTAAAGCAGATATCAAAGAAAAACGACTTGACCGAGCTTTGTTACATAGAGGTTGCTTCAGCAAAACAAGGTGCGTTCGAATTCCCGGTACCGGTGAACAATTACGATGTTGAAGAGATGCTACGGTATTTGACTGCCAAATAAATGCAATGAAACCGGCGGAGACTTTTTCTCTGCCGGTTTTTGTATGTAATTGTAAATACCGCGTAAAAAATCAAAAAGGGTATTGCAATCCCCGAAAAAGTATGATATAATATTAACAAAGAAGTTCTGCCGCTGAGGATGCGTCCGAGGTGAAAGTTCACGTAATAGTATCCGCGGTTTTGTCGCGGTCTTGTTTGTGTGTTCTCGGGCAGATGCTTCGGGAACTTTTTTGTTGGAGAAAATACTATGAACACAAGAGTTGCACTTGTCGGAATTGTCGTGGAAAATCCCGATTCCGTCGCGCGTCTTAATGAAATACTTCATACGTATGGCGAATATATCATCGGTCGTATGGGAATCCCGCATAAAGAGCGCGGGATTTCGATAATCAGCGTTGCCGTTGATGCGCCGCAGGATATTATCGCCGCGCTTTCGGGTAAGCTCGGGAACATCCCCGGAGTTTCATCCAAAACGATTTATTCAAAGGTGGGTGATGCGAGTGACTGGTGCACTCGATATTATATTAAACGGAGAAATCCCGACGCTCACCGAACTGACAGAGCTTATTGAGGACTTCCGGCGCGGCGGTGAAGATGCCCAAAGATTATACGAGCGAGCCCGTGCCAAAGCCGAAGCGCTTCGCGACGAGCATTACGGCAGACGGGTATTCTTGCGAGGGCTTATCGAATTCACCTCATACTGTAAAAATAATTGCTATTACTGCGGTCTTCGCCGCGATAACAAAAATGCAGAGCGATACCGCCTGACAAAAGAGCAGATACTCGAATGTGCCGACTATGGCGCTTCACTCGGGTTTCACACGTTCGTTTTGCAAGGCGGCGAGGATGCCTATTTTACCGACGAGCGACTCTGCGATATAGTCTACTCCATAAAGTCAAAGCACAGTGACTGTGCCGTTACGCTTTCGGTAGGCGAGCGCTCGTATGAGTCTTATAAAGCGCTTCGTGAAGCTGGTGCCGACAGATATCTGCTCCGCCACGAAACTGCTACAGACTGCCACTATGCGAAGCTTCATCCGCAGCCGTTGACACTTGAAAATCGAAAGCGTTGTCTTTATGATCTCAAATCCCTCGGTTATCAGGTAGGAGCCGGATTTATGGTTGGCTCACCGTATCAGAGGAGCGAGAATCTTGCCGCTGATCTGCTCTTTTTAAGAGAATTGCAACCGCAGATGATAGGCATCGGCCCGTTTATACCGCACGCCGACACGCCGTTTAAGGATGAAAAAGCCGGCAATCTCGAATTGGTACTCTTCATGCTGGCGCTGACAAGAATCATGCTTCCCAAAGTGCTGCTTCCGGCAACAACTGCGCTTGGCACTATCGCCGCAAACGGACGTGAGCGCGGTGTACTTGCAGGCGCGAACGTTGTTATGCCGAATCTCTCACCCGTTGATGTTCGACGGAAATATTTACTTTACAATGACAAGCTTTGCTCGGGGGACGAAACCGCAGAGCATATTAAGGAGCTTGGCGAAAGATTCAAAAAAATTGACTGCGTGCTCGACATGTCGCGCGGTGACTCCATGAACATATGACAAAAATGTCAGAAAGGAAACAGTATTATGTACGACATTAAATCACTTAAAGCAGAGGAATTTATCTCCGATGAAGAAATAAAAGCAACACTTGCCTACGCCGACGAGCATAAGAATGACATGGCGCTCATAGACGAAATTCTTAACAAAGCGCGCGAGCTTAAAGGACTCTCTCACAGAGAAGCATCGGTGCTTCTCGCATGCGAGGACGAGGGCAAAATCGAGGAGATGTACGACCTCGCCGAGCAGATAAAGAAGGATTTCTACGGAAACCGCATTGTAATGTTCGCGCCACTTTATCTGTCGAACTACTGCGTAAACGGATGCGTTTACTGCCCGTATCACCTCAAAAACAAGTGCATCACAAGAAAGAAGCTTACCCAGGAGGAGATAGAGCGCGAGGTTATCGCGCTTCAGGATATGGGACACACGCGCCTTGCCATTGAAGCAGGCGAGGATCCCGTAAACAACCCGATTGAATATATCCTCGAATCCATCAACACTATCTATTCAATCAAGCACAAGAACGGTGCTATACGCAGAGTTAACGTTAACATAGCGGCGACCACTGTTGAAAATTACCGCAAGCTCCGTGACGCAGGCATCGGCACGTACATTCTGTCCCAGGAAACATACCACAAGGAAAGCTATGAGAAGCTTCATCCCACCGGTCCTAAGCACGATTATTGCTACCACACAGAGGCAATGGACAGAGCAATGGAGGGCGGTATTGATGACGTTGGACTCGGTGTTCTCTTTGGTCTTGTGCTTTACCGCTATGAGTTCGCGGGACTCTTGATGCACGCCGAGCACCTTGAGGCTGTTCACGGCGTTGGACCGCATACAATCTCCGTTCCGCGTATCAAGAAGGCACAGGACATCGACCCGTCCGCGTTTGACAACTCTATCTCCGACGAGATTTTTGCTAAAATCTGCGCGCTTATCCGCATTTCCGTTCCGTATACCGGTATGATCATCTCGACACGTGAGTCCAAAGAGGTTCGCGAAAAGGTGCTCCGTCTTGGCGTATCGCAGATTTCCGGTGCATCTAAAACGAGCGTAGGCGGTTACGCAGATGATGTGCCTGAAGAGGAGAACACCGAGCAGTTCGACGTTTCCGACAACCGTACGCTTGACGAGGTTGTAAACTGGCTTATGCGCCTTGGCTACATTCCGAGCTTCTGTACGGCTTGCTACAGAGAGGGAAGAACCGGCGACAGATTCATGGACCTTTGCAAGTCAAAGCAGATACAGAACTGCTGTCACCCGAATGCGCTCATGACTCTCAAGGAATATCTCATGGACTACGCTTCGCTTGACACCAAGGTTATCGGAACCGACCTTATTATCCGTGAGCTTGCCAACATCCCGAACCAGAAGGTGCGTTCGCTTGTTATCCAGCATCTCAAGGATATAAGAAACGGTCAGCGCGATTTTAGATTTTAAAAGGAGCTACCATGTCAGAACTTAATCAAACGCCCTCGGGAGAACGTGTACACATAGGCATTTTCGGCAGACGTAACGCGGGTAAATCTGCGCTTATCAACGCGCTTACCGGACAGAGCCTTGCAATAGTTTCCGACGTTGCCGGAACAACCACAGACCCCGTTTCAAAGGCGATGGAACTCTTACCGCTCGGCCCGGTGCTTATAACGGATACACCCGGTCTTGACGATGTGGGCGAGCTTGGCGTGCTCCGAGTTGAGAAAACGCTTGGGGTGCTCGCTAAAACAGATATCGCGATAGTCGTTATCGATGCCACGCGCGGGATGAGCGAGGTTGAAGCAAAGCTGATAGACGAGATAAAATCGCGCGGTGTACCGTATGTGACGGTTTACAACAAGTGTGATATCGCCCACGCAGGTGTGGCTGACGGAATGTGTGTCAGCGCCATGAGCGGTAAGGGTATAGATGCGCTTAAAGAAAAGCTCGCTTCGTTTGCCGCCAAGGAGAGCGAACAGCACCTCATAGGCGATTTAGTGGAGCGTGGTGACGTTGTAATACTCGTAACCCCCATAGATGCATCCGCGCCGAAGGGAAGGCTTATACTACCCCAGCAGCAGGTTATACGAGATCTTTTGGAAGCAGGCGCAATGCCGCTCGTCTGCCGCGAAAGCGAGCTCGAGGCGGCACTGGGACGCGTTACGCCGAAAATGGTTGTAACTGACTCGCAGGTGTTCGGCTTCGTTTCAAAGGTGGTTCCCGAAAACATACCGCTCACTTCGTTTTCCATGCTTATGGCTCGGTATAAGGGCAACTTCGCCGATGCAGTAAATGGCGCAAAGGCGCTTGATACAATATCAAACGGCGATAAAATACTTATCTCCGAGGGATGTACACACCACCGTCAATGTGAGGACATCGGCACAGTCAAGCTCCCTGCATGGATAAAAAAACACACGGGCGCCGAGCCGGAGTTCGTTTTCACTTCCGGCACGGAGTTTCCGCGTGACCTGTCGGGATACAAAATGGTTATCCACTGCGGCGGATGTACGCTCAATCCGAGAGAACTGCGATACCGCTATTCTACCGCAAAAAATATCGGCGTGCCGATAACCAATTACGGTGTGGCTATCGCGCACATGCACGGCATACTCGAGCGTGCGGCAAAGCCGCTTTTATAAAAGCTCCCCAAAATAAGAATTTATACCATAGTAGTTCATTCTACCAACGGTTTACTTCTCCTCACTAAACCAATGGTGGGTGTACTTCGTACAAGTTTGCAATTATACTGTATGCGAAGGAGGAAGACTCATGGATCAACTCAAAATAGGTAAATTTATTGCCGAGTGCAGAAAACAGAAAAATTTAACACAAATGCAGCTTTCCGAAAAACTTGGTATCACCGACAAAGCAATATCCAAGTGGGAACGCGGCTTGGCAATGCCCGATACTTCGATAATGCTTGAGCTCTGTGATATTCTTTGCATCAGTGTAAACGAATTATTAAGTGGGGAGAAAATCAGTATGGAAAATAACGATCAGAAAAATGAACAGCTTCTTTTAGATATGGCAAAAGAATTAGAGAAGAAAAACAAAACGATTTGGTCTTCCATGTGGGCAATTATGATCGTAAGTATGACAGTCCTAATTGCAGGTATCTTTATTGCCGCATTTTTGATACCCGAAGGAATATGGCAGCTCGTTGCAATTCTCGCGATTTGCGTCGTATTTTTGATGCCGTGCTTCTATGCGGTGAAGCTTGAAGTAAGTGTAGGTGCTTATAGGTGCAAAAATTGCGGTCACGAAATTGTTCCTACCTATAAAGAGGCAATGATGGCAATGCATAGAGGCTTTACCCGTCACTTAAAGTGTCCAAATTGCAACAAACGCACTTGGTGCAAAAAAATATTAAAGAAATAATAATCGAGAGTATAAAAAATGGGAACATACGTCTGTATGCTCCCATTTCTTTTTTATATCTTACTTAATCAAACCTTCAACAATTCCGGGAACTGCCGCGATAGCGTCTGCAAGCTTGGATGCATCGCCGACACCTGCCATAGCGTTGTCGGGACGTCCGCCGCCCTTACCGCCGGTGACAGCCGCAGCCGCGCCAACGATCTTTCCTGCGAGTGCGCCGGCCGCAACAGCTGCCTTACCGCATCCGCAAACGAGGTTTGCCTTGCCGTCAACATTGGTTGCGAGGAGGGCTACGATGTTTTCGTCCTTCGCCTTGAAATCGTCTATCACATTGCGAGCCGCATCGGGGGTCATGCCCTCGGTGACTGCCGCAACAACTGTGAGTGCGCCAACCTTTACGGCACCGTTCATAATGTCCGCAGTCTTGGAGGATGCGATCTTCGCGTTGAGCGCTTCGATCTCGTGCTTTGCGCTCTTGAGCTCTTCTGTGAGCTGGGTTGCACGCTTAACGATCTCTGCAGGGTTAGTCTTCATCTCGTGAGCGGTGTCTGCTATCATCTTTTCCTGCTCCTTGATGAATGCGAGCACAGCAAGTCCGGTGATAGCTTCAACGCGGCGAACGCCGGCAGCAACGGAGGATTCGGAAACAATCTTGAAGAGTCCCACCTTTGCGGTGTTGTCAAGATGTGTACCGCCGCAAAGCTCGGTGGAGAATGTGCCCATCTTAACCATGCGAACAACGTCGCCGTACTTTTCGCCGAAGAGTGCCATTGCGCCCTCGCGGCGAGCGGTATCGATATCGGTTTCCTTGGTAACGATATCTTCGCCAAGGAGAATGTGTGCGTTAACAAGTCCCTCGATCTTCTGAATTTCCTCAGCAGTCAGAGCCGCGAAGTGTGTGAAGTCGAAGCGGCAGCGAACGGCATCAACATAAGAACCTGCCTGCTCAACGTGTGAGCCGAGCACCTGACGCAGAGCCGCCTGGAGAAGGTGAGCCGCGGAGTGATTACGCATGATAGCCGCGCGGCGCATGCCGTCAACCTCAGCGCGTACAATGTCGCCAACCTTAACGTCGCCGTTTACAAGAGTGCAGAGGTGGATATAAACGCCGTCAGACTTCTTGGTGTCGGTTACAGAGATCATGGTGTCATTGTCATAGATCGTACCGCTGTCACCAACCTGACCGCCACCCTCGCCATAGAAGGGAGTCTTGTCGAGAATGAGCGTGAAGTCGCCCTCAGTTACACGGTCAACACTTTCATCGTCAACGATGATTGCGAGAACCTTTGCGCCGTCGGTAACAGTGTTGCCGTATCCGGTGAACTCTGTCTTTGCCAGACCGTCGAGAAGCATCTTGGAATTATCGCTCCAGCCGCTGATGTTTCCGCGAGCGTTTCTTGCGCGGTTCTTCTGATCGTTCATGAGCTTTGTGAAGGTTTCTTCGTCGATCTTGAGGTTCTGCTCGCCTGCGATCTCACGTGTGAGGTCGATCGGGAAGCCGAATGTGTCATAAAGCTTGAACACTTCGTCGCCGGAGATAGTGTCAACTCCGTCGGTGAGAGCGCGTCTGATGAGGTTGGAGAGAATGGAGAGTCCGGCGTCGATTGTTGCGTCGAAGCGCTCTTCCTCCATAGCGATTACTTTAATGATATAGTCGTGCTTTTCAACAAGCTCGGGGTAACCTGCTTTGTTTGTTTCAACAACGACCTCACAAAGCTCGGTAAGGAACGGACGGTTGATGCCGAGGAGCTTACCGTGGCGTGCGGCACGGCGGAGGATACGGCGAAGAACGTAGCCGCGGCCCTCGTTGGAGGGAATAACGCCGTCGGAGATCATGAACGTAGCAGAACGGATATGGTCGGTTACAACGCGGATGGAAACATCAGTGTCGCCACCGTTTCCGTAGGTCTTGTTCGCAATCTTACATACAGTGTCAAGAACGCTTCTTACGGTATCAACCTCGAAAAGGTTGTCAACGCCCTGCATTACGCAGGCAAGACGCTCAAGTCCCATACCGGTGTCGATATTCTTCTGAATAAGCTCGGTGTAGTTACCGTTGCCGTCGTTGTTAAACTGGGAGAATACGTTGTTCCAGATTTCCATGTAACGGTCGCAGTCGCATCCGGGCTTACAGTCGGGAGATCCGCAGCCGTACTTTTCGCCGCGGTCGAAGTAAATTTCAGAGCAGGGGCCGCAAGGACCGGAGCCGTGCTCCCAGAAGTTATCTGCCTTGCCAAGACGTACAACATGAGCGGGATTAACACCGATTTCGTTTACCCAGATATCGTACGCTTCGTCATCGTTCTCATAAATGGACGGCCAGAGAAGATCGCCCGGGATTTCGAGAGTTACGGTTAAAAACTCCCACGCCCATGCGATAGCTTCGTGCTTGAAGTAGTCGCCGAAGGAGAAGTTACCGAGCATTTCGAAATATGTTCCGTGACGTGCGGTCTTACCGACACGCTCAAGGTCGGGGGTACGGATGCACTTCTGGCAGGTAGTAACGCGGCGGCGGGGAGGCTCAACCTCACCGGTGAAGAATTTCTTCATCGGCGCCATACCGGAGTTGATAAGCAGAAGCGATTTGTCGTTGTTGGGAACCAGCGAATAGCTGGGGAGTCTAAGGTGATCCTTTGACTCAAAGAACGAGAGATATTTCTCGCGAAGTTCGTTAAGGCCTGTCCATTTCATTATTTATATCCTCCAAAGAAAATTTTACTTTATTTTATAGCTTTTGCCGAAATTTTTACACTATTTATACATTATATCACACCGCGAAATGGTTGTCAATATAAAGGCAGCCAAATTTGGCAGATGTTTTACTTTTGCTTTATTTTGCTGCTTTGCAAAACAAGCTTATATATCTCATTGAGAGCGAAAGTAACAACTGAAACAATGGCAACAGCTATCACTGCGGGGAGTGGAAGCGGAAGAATATCAAACACTTTACCAACCGAGGGGACGGCAAGCGAAAGCGTAATAAATCCAATTGCTCCGAGTGCAAATGCGAGATAGCTGAAGCATGCCCTGAGTCCCGGCAGGAATATACTGCGTTCAGACTCGAGCTCTATGAACGTTATGAGCTGGCATATTATAAACGCAATGAACGCCGCCGAGGAAAACTGTTCTGCGGATATCGGCATGCCGATAACTTTGAGTATAGGATAAATCAGCAGGACCAGAAGTGCCTGGAGCAGCGCAAAGAGAACTGAGCGCAGATTCATAAACAGCGGCTTCTCAAGTGACTCTTCTGCATTATCCTTTAAGAACAGCGCATTGTACGGAGGTTTAGCGAAGGCAGATGCTAAAATTGCCGCAAGGTCCACGATAAGACCGCCGAAAATAAGCTGAGTAGGCGTTAGCGCCTTCACGCCTATGAACATTGCTCCGACTGTGGCAAACACGCGTGCAAACTGCGATGTGGTGAGATAGCGTACCATTCGCAGGATATTGCGGTATATCGCACGCGAATATTCGAGCGAGGAAACTATAGCTTTAAAACCGCCGTTTCCGTTTTCTGTCGCATCTGACACGACAACGTCGGAAATGAACTTAAGCGCCTCGGATTCGTAAGTACTGCCGCCGGCTATACGGGAATATGCCGGCGTCTGACGGGATTTTATGTCAATTCCGCTCTTTTTGGCTTTAGGCGAAATCGTAACGCTTTGCGCGAAGCCGACATCGGCGCGTTTTAAGAGAAGTGCACCGTTAATGCCGCCTGCAAGGAGTCCCACTCGCTCACCGTCATCGCGCATCATCTGAACGATACGCGCCATTTGTCCGCTTGACACGCCGGTATACATATTGTAAAGCGGCAAATTTGTGCGTAGCATGTCGCGGCGCATAGACTGTGCATCAACGCCGGAGAGAATTTCGCTCTCCTTTTCGATTATGCCGATTGACATGGCAAGGTATTTATCGCTTTCGGTATACTTGTCACAAGTCATGATGACGCGAATACCTGCGGCTTTGAGCTTGGATACCGTTTGCGCGATGCCTGCCTGAAGCGGTTCACGTATTGCGAGAAAGCCCTCGAATGTGAGGTCGCTCTGAATAGCACCAATGCGCTGGAGGTTGTTATATCCCGTGACACCGGTAGCAAGCGCCGTAACGCGGTAGGAGCTTTTCTCAAGGCTCGCCGCAACGCTCAAAAACTCCAAACGGTCATCCATTGTCATTTTGTAGATTCTGCCGTTTTCGAGGTAGTATTCCGAAGAAGCGATAATGCTTTTCGCATCGCCTCTGCACACCGCCATATAGCGTGTTTCGGATTCAACAGTCAGCGTCGTTTCAAACTTTGAAGCATCACCGGCGCCGGTGTGGTCGATTATCGGATGAGAGCGGTCAATCTGTGAATTATAAAGCGACAGAGTTTGCGCAATATCGATTATAGCTTCTTCCTCGGGGGTTATCTTACGCGAACTCTTGGAAAGGGAAGAAAGTCCCGAGCCGTATATTCCGGTGGAAATAACACCGGCAAGCACGCAGGAGCGTATCTTATCAACGCGGTCTGCGTCATTTGCGCTATAAAGCTTTCTTGAAGTATAGATTTTGTCCACAACCGCATGAGAGGTTGTGATAACACCGTCCTTGGGGACAATGAGCGTTGTAATATCCTTGAGAACTTCAAGCTTTTCCGCATTTTTGATAAGTGCACCGACATTGACGTCGCGGCGGCGCTTCATGGCACCGAATATACCGCATCCGACTATTATGTAACCGAAGGCGACATAAAGCTCACTCATAGCGGCGACCGCAAGCGATACACCGGTCAGAAATACATCAAATATGCCCGAACCGTTTCTGAAAAACAAATTGATTATCGTTATCACAAAAATAAGTGCAAGCATAGAAAGCGACCAGACGGAGCAGTATTTCTTCAAGTTCTGAAGCACATTTAGGTTTTCGTGTGTAACGATAGGCTTTATTTTATCAAGCATCCGCGCCGCCGTGTTTTCGCCGGTTGCAACTACGATCCCTCTGCCGTTTCCGGCGGTGACTACCGTGGAAGCGAATGCCATGTTCTTCTGCATTTCAAGCGGCAAGGATGGGGAAAAGTGAGTAAATGACGCATCCTTTGCGGCTGAGGCCTGCATTCCTGTGAGCGTGGACTCGTTTATCATGAGCCCGTCTGATTCAATAAGCCGGCAGTCGGCGGGGACGATGTCGCCCGCAGAGAGGAATATAACATCTCCCGGGACGAGCATGCGCATGTCAAGCAGCAGCAGCTTGCCGCCGCGCATCACCTTCGCTGTGGGCAAGGAATATTCGCTCATGCCGTCGAGCACCTTTTGAGCCTTGAAGTATGTGAAAAACGCAGTGACGTAGTTCACAATGAGCATCGTCACAATAGCGCCCGTTGCAAGCGGCACATCAAATGCCGCGGCGGCGAGCAGTACTGCGAGCAGTATAAGTGCGGTATAGTCAGTCGGTATGAGCTTCTTTGCCGTGAGCGACTGCGATGTTTGGTAAACATTGTTAGCACCGAATTTACGCTTCGCTTTTACATGCGCGGCTTTGTCAAGTCCCTTGCCGCGTTCGGTTGAAAAATGCTTTTCAATCTGTTCAAGCGATTTAGCGTACCAGGTGTCAGCAGTTTCGTTTATCTTCATATCAGATCGAACACAAGCTCACCGTCGCGTGCATCAAGTGAAGCGGCGATGAGATTCTTGTCATAGTTTGAAATGATCTCTGAGGCAAGCTTATCTTCAACCTCAGTTTGGATATATCTGCGAAGGTTTCGTGCGCCGTACTTACGTGAGTAAGATTTTTCCGCGATAAGCTGTGCGGCACTGTCAGTCCATGCAAATTTAAGGTCACGTTCTGCGAGTGCGTCACGAAGCTCGCCGAGCATAATAGCGGCGATTCTCGCGAAGTCCTCCTTCTCGAGCGGACGGAATGTGATTATCTCGTCAATTCTGTTTATAAACTCGGGGCGAAGGAATTCGGACAGGGATTTTTCTGTCTTGTTTTCCGCAAGTGTAGCGCTCTCCAATCCGCCAAATCCGGCACGCGCCGAACCGACGGAGGAACCTGCGTTTGTAGTCATTACGAGAATGGTGTTTGAGAAATCAACCACTCTGCCGTGAGAGTCGGTTATTTTTCCGTCATCGAGAATCTGCAGGAGAATGTTGAGCACATCGGGATGCGCTTTTTCAATCTCGTCAAGAAGTACGACCGAATATGGATGACGGCGTATCTTCTCGGTAAGCTGTCCGGCTTCGTCAAATCCGACATAGCCGGGAGGAGAACCGATTATTTTCGACACCGCGTGCTTTTCCATGTATTCGGACATGTCAACGCGGATAAGTGCATCGGGAGTGTTGAAAAGGTCGCGCGCAATAGTTTTAACAAGCTCGGTCTTACCGACACCGGTGGGACCGGCGAAAATAAAGGATACCGGCTTGCGCTTGGAAGTAACTCCGGCACGTCCGCGCTTGATTGCACGGACAACGGCACGAACAGCCTCATCCTGACCGACGATGTGTTCCTTGATACGGGATTCAAGCTTGTCAAGACGCAAAAATTCGTTTTCGGTGATAGAAGTTGCGGGGATGCCGGTCCATATTTCAATAACATCCGCGAGGTGCTCGTTTGTAACCTCGGGACGCTTTTCGCATTTGGGGCGCATCTCGTCAACTTTCTTGGCAAGCTGGATTTCCTCGGTTTTAAGCTCCGCGATCTGGCGGTAACGTTCCTCATCGGGAATATCGGCAGATGCTGTTTCGAGAGCTTCTATCTTGGAGCGCTTTGCATCAAGCTCACCCGAAATCTCCTTGAAATCGTCAAGGATAATGTTTGACAGGGAAACATGCGCTGCGGCCTCGTCGATAAGGTCGATAGCTTTATCGGGTAAAAATCTATCGGTGATATAGCGTTCTGCAAGGGTAACCGCGCGGCTTGCGATCTCATCGCTCACAGTAACGCCGTGGTAGTCCTCGTAGTAATGCTTTATGCCTTTGATTATTTCGATTGACTCCTCAACCGACGGCTCGTTAACGATTACCGGCTGGAAACGGCGCTCAAGCGCGGAATCCTTTTCAATATGCTTGCGGTACTCGTTCATCGTGGTTGCACCGATTACCTGAATTTCGCCTCTTGAGAGGGCAGGCTTCAGAATGTTTGCGGCGTTCATCGCGCCCTCGGCTTCACCGGCGCCGACGATGTTGTGAACCTCGTCAATAACAAGGATTACGTTGCCTTGCTGCTTAACCTCGGATATAAGTCCCTGGATTCTCGACTCAAACTGACCGCGGAACTGTGTACCTGCCACAAGAGCCGTGAGGTCAACAAGATATACCTGCTTGTCACGAAGACGGGCAGGGATGTTTCCGTCGGCAATTTTCAGCGCGAGAGCTTCCGCAATCGCGGTTTTGCCGACACCGGGTTCGCCGATAAGACAAGGATTGTTCTTCTGGCGGCGAGAGAGTATCTGTATAACTCGGTCAAGCTCGCGCTCACGTCCCACAATTCGGTCAAGCTTGCCCTCGGATGCCGAAGTGGTGAGATTTTTACAGTAGTTTGTGAGATATTTTAGCTTTGACGGCGCACCTTTGGGCTTGTCATCGCGCTTCTTTTCGGTTTTCTCATCCTCGTTTTTGGGCTGAGGCTTGCCAAATCCGCAGCTGCCGAAAAGCTCGGACAGATTAATGGACGGAGCACGTCCCTCGGATGATTCGTCGGGATTATCGGTTACTTCAGCAAGCTCGGTCATTTTTTCAGCCATGTCTTCAAGCTCCTGGTCGAGCTCGTCTATAGATTCAGCCGGAACGCCCATTTTTTCAAGAATATCGTTTACGGGCTTGATTCCAAGCTCCTTTGCACATTTAAGGCAGATGCCTTCGGTAACGGTTTCACCGTTTTCAATTTTTGTGACGTATACCACAGCAACACGCTTGTGGCATCTAGCACACATTTCCATGAGATAGGTTCCTTTCTTGGTTTTGCCGATGTTTTATTTGATCAAAATTAAGTTGTTGTTAAAGAAAAAATTCAGGATAAATGAGTTTGAAATAACGGACTCATTGAAAATATCGCTTCGGATTGCGCTAAATGCATTTATAAGTCCCACAGCGGCGTTTGCAATGAGCCATGTTGTTACGAGGGCGCTTACAATGCCAAAGAGCAGACCGAGAAATCTGTTGAGTTGCTTGAGTACGGGGAGGCAGAATATTAAATCGAGTATATATGTTACAAGCTTGCAAATGAGCATAACCGCGATGAAAATTATTATCGCCGCCAGAATATTTCCAATGGAACTTGTCGTGGCTGCAACGATTTTTTGAGAAAGTTCTTTTATTGCATCGCCGGGAGATAAAGATTTGAGCGTTTCGCTGTAATATTCAGAAAGTTCGTCAAGATTACAGGAGAATTTCTCGGAAAGAGAAACGAGCGCTTCCGGACGGTCACTGAAAATTTTATCAATGCTGAAATTTTCTGTGCCGGCGTTAACAATGGAATTTAGGGAATCTTCCGCTATCTGCATTATGCTTGTATTTATAAATTTTTCACCGAACCACTGAGAAAGAGGCTGAGTAAACGTTATAACGCAGATGATTGCAATTATGAGGGATGCAAAATGCATTACTGATTTCAAAAAGCCCCTTGATGCACCGCGGATTATTGCAGCTGCAGCGGCTAATAGCATGATTATGTCAATAATTAAGCTCATATTATCGATAACGATTTTTGAAGAAAAGCACATGTCGATTGGAAACGCGCATTGCTTTCAAAAATTCCTTTCCTGATTTGGTTACTGTTCGTTGTCGTTTGAAGTTTCGGAGTCTTTGTTAAAGTAGCGTTCTTCAAGGTTGGAAAGCTCATATGTTTGTGCGTAATTTGTTTTTGCTACAAGCACGGTGTTGGGATCGGACACCAGAATATCAATTGCACCGCTCTCAACAGTTTGAACACCAATTTTCTTATTGATCAGATTTATTCGCGAAAGCGTACTGCCGGTGAGGAAGAAAATGTAATCCCCGGAATCGTCGGAATCCACTCCGATAAGTTTGCCGGAAAATTCGTCCTCGAACACGATACGTCCTGCTTTATCGAAAATTCGCGCGGTATAACTGTTTCCGATAACACCGCTTGAGTACATAACACAAAGATATTTTCGGGAGGCATCGCTCAAAGCAAGCTGTGACGGATGCTTTGACATGCTGACAAGATCGAGAGAATTGTTGAGCATGCATATGCCCCCATCTGTGATTACGGCAATTGCTTCGTCCATGTAGTACATGGAATATCCAAGACCGTCAAGCACACATACCGCATGTGCTTTATCAGCGCCCGGGGCAACAAGTTCGATTTTGGTATAAAATCTGCCGCTTTCCGCATATGCAGTCATTATTGCAACCTCGGATGCATCAGCTTTGAACTCCAGTGCCATAAGGTGGTCGTTTTTGTATATTTTTGAAATCGCCTCGAAATCGGAGTTATAGAGTGTGATCGCGGTACGGTACTCACGTGAGGACGATGCGATGGCGAAACTTCCGTCATCGGCGATACATGCGTCTGTTATGGGATATTCGGTTATTCCGCCGGAAAGCTTTGTGAAGGTGTTGAGGACCGTGTATTCGTTTCCGTCAAGATCGTAGCAGAGCGCAAAATGCTCACTTACTTTGAGTACAGGGGACGCATAGTTGATGCGCTCGGACATTATCTGATTTCCGTATGAATCGTACAGCGCATATCCGGACGGGGAAAGGGTACATAAGTCGCCTATAAACAGCTCGAGTCGGTTAGGATCACCTGTTGCATAATTAATTTTTGATGCGGTTATCGAAGTTTCGGTGTTGGTGAAGCTGATAAATTTAAGAAGATAGCGCAGGTTTTCAAGCGTTATGTCGTTTCTCATGAAAGTAAAGGAAAACAGAAGAAAAACGACAAGGCAGAGAACGGTTATATATTTTGCAAAGCGGTACTTTTTTGAAACGGAGCTGAGATATTCGTCAGCTTTGGGAGAATTGGCGTTGCCGCCGACCGGTATAGGCTTTGCCGGCGCAGCGGAATCTGAATGTTTGATGGGTGTCCGTGACATGTCCGGCTCCTTTCGTCAGTAAGAATTCTGAATATATAAATAACTATAATATTATACCACAAAATTTTCGGAACATAAGCATATATAGTATGACTTAACTGTGAACGGGATGTTAATATTGCTGTGCAAAAAATATTTGCAAAAAATTATGTAAAAATGTGGTGACAAATACATACGGTTGTGCTATAATATGTCAAGACATAATAATACATCAGTAACCCTTACGGAAAGGAGAAAAAACTTGAAAAAATTTCTCATTGTTGATGGAAACAGCATATTAAACCGCGCGTTTTACGGCATACGTCCGCTTACTACAAAAGACGGGCTCAACACAAACGCCGTATACGGTTTTGTAAATATTCTAAAGCGCAATCTTGATGAACTGAAACCCCACGGCTTTGCTGTTGCCTTTGACCTTAAGGCGCCCACGTTCAGACACCAAAAGGTTGAATCGTATAAGGCGAACAGAAAGGGGATGCCGGATGAGCTTGCCGAACAGCTTCCGTATGCGAAAGAGGCGGCAAGACTTCTTGGAGCGCAAGTTATCACTCTCGAAGGATTTGAGGCGGACGACATTCTCGGAACCGCCGCAGAAATGGCAACGGAAGCCGGAGAGCATGCGTATATACTCACGGGCGACCGCGACTCGCTCCAGTTAATATGTGAAAATGTAACAGTTCTTCTTGCCACAAACAGCGATAATATCCCGTATGACAGCGCGAAATTCACCGAAACATACGGCATCACGCCCGACAGATTTGTGGACGTTAAGGCGCTCATGGGCGACTCGTCCGACAATATACCCGGAGTGCCCGGAATCGGTGAAAAAACGGCGTTTAAGCTGATAGCCGAGTTCGGCACACTTGACGGCGTTTACGAGAATATAGAAAGTCCCGATATTAAGGCAGGGCAGCGCCAGAAGCTAACTGACGGCAAGGAATCAGCTTATACTTCGAAGTGGCTTGCGACTATCGTGAAGGATGCGCCGATAGGTGTTACGCTTGACGATCTTGACGGCCTTGAGGAGCGTGCCGCTTCGCTTCGCGGGGAGCTCTGTGAGCTTTTCACAAAGCTCGAGTTTTCAGCGCTTATAAAGCGTTTCGGACTTGACACAGCAGAGATGCCAACCGCGAAAAATTCTCCGTGTGAATCTGCTGAAATCGAGTGCACGGATGCGCTTGATGCGGCTCGAAAAATCCTCGAAAAAGACAGCGAGCAGGTTGCTGTATATGTCGGCGAGCGAGTGAGCTTCGCGGCATGTGAAAACGAGGTGTATTCCAGCCCGGACGATAAAGTTCGCGAGGCGTTTATCGCACTCAAAAACGGCGGCAAAAAGCTTTTGGTTTATGATTCAAAAGCACTTTACGCAAAGTATTCGCTGACTGATGAAATCTGCTTTGATTTTGACTTGATGCTTGCGGCTTATGTTGTTGATCCAACCGACAACAAGCTCGATCCGGCGCGTTTGAAACTGCGTTATCTCGGAGATTCCTCGGATGGATTTTCCGGTATTGATCTTTTGAAATGTTCTCTTGAAACCATGCGAATCATAAAGGAAAGATGGCAGGAATCCCTGCTTTATGACATAGAGATACCGCTATCCCTCGTTCTTGCACATATGGAGAAAACAGGATTCAAGATTGATGTCAAAGGTATAAACAATTTCTCCGAAAAGCTTATGTGCGCGGCGCGCGAGCTTGAAGACAGAATATACTTTTTAGCCGGATGTGAGTTCAATATAAAGTCACCGATCCAGCTTTCCGAGGTGCTGTTTGAGCGACTTGCTCTGCCGCACGGAAAAAAGAACAAAAACGGAAGCTATTCAACGAGTGCTGACATACTCGAAAAGCTTGCTCCGTACCACGAAATCGTTGCCGATATTTTAGAGTACAGACAGCTTGAAAAGCTCCGCTCGACCTACGGCGAAGGGCTTACAAAGGCGGCGGACGCAGACGATTTTATACACACCTCGTTCAATCAAACGGTAACCGCCACTGGAAGACTTTCCTCAACCGAGCCTAATCTTCAGAATATCCCCGTTCGCACCGAGCTTGGTCGTGAGCTTCGCCGCTTCTTTATCCCGAGCGAAGAGGGACGTGTACTGATTGACGCGGACTATTCGCAGATAGAGCTTCGTTTGCTCGCGCACATTTCGGGCGATGAAACCATGATAGATGCGTTCAACAGCGGAATTGATATTCACACTGTCACAGCTTCGCAGGCATTCGGTGTTCCGATAGAGGCGGTTACGGGTGAAATGCGAAAGCGCGCAAAAGCGGTAAATTTCGGTATAGTTTACGGTATTTCCGACTTTTCATTAGCGCAGGATATAGGCGTTACAAAGAAGCAAGCCGGCGAGTATATCGAGGCGTATCTCGCAAACTATCCGAAGGTTGATGCATACCTCAAGGATATCGTGAAAAAAGCAAAAGAGGACGGATATGTAACCACGCTGTTCGGTCGCAGACGCGATATTCCGGAGCTTAAATCTGGCAAAAAGATGCTCGAAGCGTTCGGTGAACGAGTTGCAATGAACAGTCCCATTCAGGGAACTGCCGCGGATATAATCAAGATTGCTATGGTTAAGGTTGATGCGGCTCTTCGTCAAAGCGGATACGATGCGAAGCTTATTTTGCAGGTGCATGACGAGCTTATCGTAGAAGCCGACGAAAAGGATGCCGAGGCTGTATGTGCGCTTTTGGTGCGTGAAATGGAAAACTGTGTTAAGCTTTCCTTACCGCTTACTGTTTCTGCCGCAATCGGCAAGAGATGGTATGACTGCAAGGACTAAAAGGAGATAGGACAATGGCTGTAACTGTTACCGACATTAAAAAAGCCGCTCTTGAAGCGGGGGTTAAGGCAGGAGATATTCTGCTCGTTCATTCTTCTTTTAAGAGCCTTGGCGAGGTCGAAGGCGGTGCCGAAACCGTCATTCAGGGACTGCTCGATGCGATAGGTGATGAAGGAACGCTCGTATTTCCGACATTCTGTCAGCAGGACTTTCTGAATGCGTATAAAACATGGCATATTGACAAAGATTCCGACGTTGGCTATCTCACAAATTACTTCAGAAAGAGAGAAGGCTCTATCCGAAGCGATCAGGCAACTCATTCCGTTGCGGCGTGCGGAAAAAAAGCCGCATGGCTCACCGAAACTCACGGTCACACACATAAGCGTCCGGGTAATATGGGTGACACTCCGTTCTCCGCGGATTCGCCGTGGGAGAAGATGTACCAGGAGAACGCAAAGGTTCTGCTTCTCGGCGTAAGGCCCGGAAATATCACATTCAGACACTATGCGGAATATGTCTTTGTTAATGAGTGTGCCGAAAAGCTCACGGGGCATGCGGAATACGACAGAATGATGGAGCTTGTTCAGACACATGAGACGCATTTCGATGGCGAAATGGCGTGGCCGCATGTTAACAATTACTGGGTTGCCGCACAGATCGAACCGATGGGGCTTATTAAAAAGTCGTCGTGCGGCGATGCGGAGTTCAAGGTTGTTGAGGTAAAACTGTTTGTTGACTTTGTATTGGAGCACCTCAGAGATGGAAATGTGGATATTGTTCGCGGCGAACAAACGCCTTGGATGAAATGGTACAGAGAATTTTTGGAGGTTACGAAATAAACACAAAAGGCGTGGGGATTTGTCCTCACGCTTTTTCTTAACTGACAGTTAATACAGTATTTCGATTTACTATCTTCAATTACCGTCGATTGTGTGTTATACTGTAGACACGGTACCGTAATAATTTTTTGGAGGTAAACTTATATGAGCGAAACAATGGGGCAGATAATAAAACGTCTTAGAAAAGAACGTAATCTAACCCAAGAAGAGCTTGCGGAACAGCTTAACATTTCCGCGCCGGCAGTTTCCAAATGGGAGAATGAGAGCAGTATGCCGGACATCTCTCAGGTGGTTCCGCTTGCTAATCTCTTTGGTGTTCCGACTGATGTGCTGTTCGGTATATACGGCACTGTGAACGGGGAAGATGTAAACGCGCGGCTTAAAGAAATTTATGAAATCTATGACGCATGCAAAGACGGTGAAGAAGGCACGACAGCACTCGTCATACTCGACAAATATCGCGATGCTATGCGAACCTATCCGAACAACGACACAATTCTGACGGAAGCAATGTCTTTTGGGACAATGATAATCAAGAGTAACGAATCGGATTTGAAAGCCATTATCGGTCATAAAGGGATTGACAATCTTGCGAATGAAGTCATTCGATGGGCAGAGCTTGTTATTAAATACAGCTCATCTACAGGACTTGTGTTGCTGGCAAAACGAAAAATCATTGATATTTATATTTATCGCAAGAATTGGGATGCCGCCTTCGCTTTGGCGGAAACTTTCCCTAACACGCCCGATAATATACGCTGTTTCCTTATGACAGATTTAAAACATGCTGCCGGTGATACTGAGGGGGAAAGGATGCAACTTTTTGGCAATATCCACACCCTATCATCCAAATTGGGTTACAGAGTATCCATGCTTGGGAATCTGTACATGAAGGAAGGAAAACTCGATGATGCAATATATTGCTATGCGTTTCTTCGAAATATGATAGAAGCCATGTATGGGGATGAAAAATATAGACCGCCATTTCATGATAGTTATTATCCCATGTACCGTTTCCCGGCGGAATGTCTTGTCAAATTGGGGCGTGAGGATGAGGCGATCACACTACTCGAAGAGGGCGTTGCCTTTATTATCACGCAGGCGGAAAACTATAATAAAAAGCGATATCTTGATGTTCCGCTCCTTGGCGATTATCCCTTCAGTTACGGTCATGACGGTAATGCGGAATATCATGATCTTTCGGGAAAATTGGCGAGATTTTTAAAATGTGATACTTTAAAGTCGCTTGAAACAAATCAGCGATACAAAGCGCTTGTAAAGAAAATTGAAAGCATAGAATGATTTCAGGAATGGGAATCCCTTAACATTGGGATTCCTTTTTCTATCCTACAAAAAGGTTGACAGATTGCCTGATATATGTTATAATATTATATTATTATAATATTTACAGAGGTGCGCTGTGATAATACTCGGTATAGACCCCGGTATCGCGATTGTGGGATACGGCATAATTGAATATAAAAACTCGCGTTTTACCACGCTTGCACACGGTTCAATACAAACTCCGGCGCATACCGATGTTGAGGCGCGGCTGGAGATGATATACAATGAGCTTGACTCGCTCATTAAAATGTATCACCCCGATGAAATGGCTATCGAGGAGCTGTTCTTCAACACGAACCAAAAAACAATGGTTCCCGTTGCCGAGGCAAGAGGAGTAATCCTTCTTTGCGCAAAGCAGAACGGTGTAAATATCAGCGAGTACACGCCGCTTCAGGTAAAGCAGTCTGTTGTCGGCTACGGACGTGCAGTTAAAAAGCAGGTCATGCACATGGTCGAGCTTCTCTTGAAGCTCGAAAACGCCCCGAAGCTTGATGACACGTGCGACGCGCTTGCTATTGCAATATGCCACGCGAACACCGGCAACTCAAAAATGCGCGGCTACTACAACCAGAATTATTACAACACAAGAACGAAATAAGAGAGGTACGATATGTATTATCATCTTAACGGAGAACTTTGTCAAGCAGAACCGCACACCGCTGTTATCGATTGCGGCGGTGTCGGATATAAGCTTACCGTGTCAACCACAACACTCAGTGCTATCGCATCAAAGCTCGGTCAGAAGGTTAAGCTTTACACATACCTCGCAGTGCGTGAGGATGCAATGGAGCTGTTCGGATTTTACTCTGTGCAGGAGCACAGCGCTTTCAAGCAGCTTATCACAGTCTCGGGAGTAGGTCCGAAAGCCGCAATATCTATTCTCTCAACCCTAACACCCGAACAGTTTGCCACAGCCGTTTGCTCATCCGACACAAAGGCGCTCGGCAAGGCAAGCGGTATCGGAGCAAAGACCGCGGCGAGAATCGTGCTCGAGCTTAAAGACAAGCTCGCAAAGGAATTCGGTACGGAAACTGCAAGTACCGCTTCCGTCGGAATGGTTACAACCGGAAAGCTTTCCGATGCTGTCAATGCGCTTTTGGTGCTCGGTTACTCAAAGAGCGAGGCAACTGCGGCGCTGTCGGGAATAGACTCATCGTCCATGCCGCTTGAAGCGCTTATCACAGCCGCGCTCAAGCGTCTTATGAAGTAAGCGAAAGGGAGGCTTAACCGTGGATTTCTTTGACGAAAACAGCGACTTTGAAAGTCGCATAATGGATACAAAGTTTACACCGGAGGATGCCGACAGTGACAGAAGTCTTCGCCCGACCACGCTTGAAGATTATGTGGGACAGTCAAAGGCGAAGGAAAATCTGAAAATCAGTATAGATGCCGCGAAGATGCGTGATGACACGCTCGACCACGTGCTTCTTTACGGCCCTCCCGGTCTTGGAAAAACAACCCTCTCAAATATTATCGCAAATGAGCTTGGTGTCAATATCCGCGTAACAAGCGGTCCTGCGATAGAGAAGCAGGGTGACCTTGTTGCGCTTCTCACAAATCTTAACGAAAAGGATGTACTTTTCATCGACGAGATACACCGTCTGCCACGTCAGGTGGAGGAAATTCTGTATCCGGCAATGGAAGACTACGCCGTTGACATAATCATCGGCAAGGGCCCGTCTGCGCAGAGCATACATCTGCCGCTCCCGCGCTTCACGCTCATCGGTGCGACTACCCGCGCAGGACAGCTCACAACACCGCTTCGTGACCGATTCGGCGTCCTTCTTCGTCTTGAGCTTTACACAGTTGAAGAGCTTGCGTTCATTATTCGACGCTCGGCTTCTATCCTCGGCGTCGCTATAGACGAGGACGGTGCGCTTGAGCTTGCATCACGTTCGCGAGGCACTCCGCGTATTGCAAACCGTCTTTTGAAGCGTGTGCGCGACTTCGCGCAGGTTCGCGGCGACGGAAAGATCGACCGCAAAACAGCATCGGCGGCGCTTAACATGATGGAAATTGACGAGCTCGGTCTTGATAACATTGACCGCAAGATGCTCGAAACGATAATAACATTCTACGGCGGCGGTCCGGTCGGACTTGAAACCCTCGCGGCAACAGTTGGCGAGGAGTCAATTACGCTTGAGGACGTTTACGAGCCGTATCTTATGCAGATAGGCTATCTCTCTCGCACACCGCGCGGCAGATGTGCCACACGACTCGCGTATGAGCATCTCGGCCTTCCGTGGACTGAACCGCAGTCAAAGCTCGAGCATGGGCAGATGGATATATTCTCGCAGGCGCTTGACTCGGACAACAAATAAAATCAGCAGTTTGAAAGGAACTTCACATATCATGTGGAAGACAGAACATTGGCAGGATTATGAGCTTCTCGACACGTCGGACGGTGAGCGTCTTGAGCGTTGGGGAAAATATATTTTGATTCGTCCCGATCCGCAGGTCATTTGGCACGATCAGAGAAAGAGCAAGATGTGGCGTCAGGCGGACGCTGTGTACAGACGCTCGTCTGCCGGCGGCGGAGCTTGGAAAGAAAATAAGCTTCCGGGGGAATGGAAGCTTTCATACGATCATCTCGGACTTGAGTTTGTTATACGTCCCATGGGATTTAAGCACACGGGACTTTTCCCGGAGCAGGCTGTTAACTGGGATTGGTTCTCCGAGCTTATCAAATCCGCGGGACGTCCTATAAAGGTTCTCAACCTTTTCGGTTACACCGGCGGTGCAACAGTTGCTGCAGCGAAGGCTGGCGCTTCTGTGTGCCATGTTGATGCCGCAAAGGGAATGGTGGCGCAGTGCAAGGAAAACGCAAAGCTTTGCGGACTTGTCGATGCGCCGATACGCTATATCGTGGACGATTGCAAGAAATTCGTTGAGCGTGAGATACGCCGCGGAAACCGTTATGATGCTGTTATAATGGACCCGCCGAGCTACGGTCGCGGACCGTCTGGCGAGGTATGGAAGCTCGAGGAGAACATCGACGATCTTGTGGCACTGACTACAAGAGTGCTGTCCGACGAGCCGCTGTTCTTCCTGCTTAACTCCTATACAACGGGACTTTCAGCCTCAACAACGGGATATCTTTTAAATCTCCATGTTGCTTCGAAATATGCGGGCAAGGTCACAGCCGACGAGATTGGACTTCCCGTTACACAAAGCGGTGCTGTACTGCCTTGCGGTTCTTCCGCAAGATGGCAGGCGAAATAAAATTTCATGAAAGGCACAAAATGAAAGACTTATCAAAATGCCGCGAGGAAATTGATAAAATAGACACGGAGTTGCTCTCGCTTCTTGAAAAAAGAATGAGAGTGGCGGAAAGTGTTGCAAAATATAAGCTTGCGAACGGCATAAAGGTTTTCGATGAGGAGCGCGAGCGCGCAGTTCTTGCGAAAATAGGTGAACGCTCACCCGAAGATATACGCGAAAAGCTTGTCGGCACCTACGATGGTATCATGAACATGTCGAAGCTTCATCAGTATGAGCTCAAAAGCGAGTTTTCCGCCAGACGCGAATTCTTTAAAGCAGCACTTGAGAGTTCCGATGTAAGCAAAAACAATTTTGCCGGTATAAAGGTCGGTGTACAGGGTGTTGACGGCGCGTTCTCGTCGCAGGCGGCACGTTGTATGTACCCCGGGGCAGAGATCATTTTCTATCCGAGCTGGGCGCAGATTTTCACTGCGCTTCACGCCGGTGAGATCGAATACGGAGTCCTTCCGGTGGAAAACTCTACTTACGGTTCTGTAACGGACGTTTACCGCCTTATAATGGACAATGATGCCTATATTGCTATGTCATACAAGCTCCCGGTTGAGCATTCGCTTCTGGCAAAAGAGGGCGACTCAATTGACAATATCAAAGAGGTTATATCACATCCGCAGGCAATCGGACAGTGCTCAAACTTTATCGATGAGCATAATTTTGTTGCTACGCAAACAAGTAATACAGCTAATGCCGCGATGACTGTTTCGCAGTCGGAGCGAAATGATATTGCAGCTATAGCTTCCGTTGACTGTGCAGAGCTTTACGGACTTGTGGTGCTGGAGCGCGGCATACAAAACGAAAAAGTTAACACAACACGCTTTGCGGCTATATCGAGAAAGCTTTCCGTTTCCCCGAGTGCTGATAAGATAAGTATTCAGTTTGCGTTGGCGCACCGAGAGGGAACGCTCGCGCGTATTCTCGGATATTTTTCGGCGCTTGGACTCAATCTCACAAAAATCGAGAGCCGTCCGATACCGTCAAAGCCGTTTGAATACCGTTTTTTCCTCGATTTCAACGGTTCCATGCGGGATACACACACATTCAATCTCATATGCGCGCTTTCCGATGAGCTGTCAGAATTCAGATTTCTCGGGAATTATGAGGAGAAGTAAGCGCAAGTAAACACACGAAAGAAGATTCAAATGAAAGATCCGTTTATCAAAGTTGAAAATCTCTGTTTCTCATACGAGGACGATAATAACAAAGATATTGAGGTTCTCGACAACTTAAACCTTGAAATAGAACGCGGCTCGCTTGTGGCTGTACTCGGACATAACGGCTCGGGTAAATCCACGCTTGCGAAACTTCTCAACCTCGTTCTCACTCCCACAAGCGGAAAAATAACCGTTGACGGGCTTGAAATAACCAAGAGCGACCTTACCGAGGATGAGCTGTTCGAAAACCGCAGAAACATAGGAATGGTGTTCCAGAATCCCGACAATCAGCTTGTTGCCACGATTGTTGAGGAGGATGTTGCATTCGGACCTGAAAATCTCGGCGTTGAGCCTGCTGAAATACGCCGACGTGTTGACGAGGCGCTTGCAACTGTTGGTATGACCGAGTTTGCGCGCCATTCGCCGCATCAGCTCTCGGGCGGTCAGAAGCAGAGAATAGCCATTGCCGGAATTATCGCGATGATGCCGAGATGCATCATTTTCGACGAATCGACCGCAATGCTCGACCCGTCAGGAAGACAAGAGGTTATGGACACTATAATTCGTCTTAACCGGGAATACGGAATAACAATTCTCCACATTACTCACTATATGAATGAGGCGGCAATGTGCGACCGGGTTATAGTCCTCAACGCCGGAAAGGTAGAGCTTGACGGCAAGCCGTCGGAGGTGTTCGCAAATGTTGAACTGCTCGAGGGAATGGGCCTCGATGTGCCGCAGACTGTGGATCTTTTATACGAACTCAAAAATCACGGATTTGACGTTGACCTTGACAAACTTTCTGTGGACGAATGTGCAGACGAGATAATGAAGCTGGTGGGAAATAACAAATGAATGCTATAGAGCTTAAAAATGTATCGTATATATACTCGCCCAACACGCCGTTTTGCAAAACAGCGCTTGACGGTGTTACTCTTGGCATAAAATCCGGAGTTATAACCGGACTTATGGGACATACGGGCTCCGGCAAGTCAACGCTTGTCAGACTTTTCAACGGACTTTCCCGTCCGAATTCGGGAGAGGTTTTAGTTGGCGGAGAGAATATATGGGCTGAGCCTAAAAAAATCAGCCGATTCCGTTTTAAGGTTGGTCTTGTATTTCAGTATCCGGAATATCAGCTTTTCGAGGAAACCGTACGCCGCGACATAGCGTTCGGTCCCACAAACATGGGCCTTGATGCCACCGAGATCGAAAAGCGTGTGGCTGAAGCTGCAAAGTTCTGCGGAATAGATGAGGAACTGCTTGAAAAATCCCCGTTTGATCTTTCGGGCGGACAGAAGCGCAGAGTTGCTATCGCGGGAGTTATGGCGATGGAGCCGGAGGTTCTTATACTCGACGAGCCGGCGGCCGGACTTGATCCGAAGGGACGCGAGGAGATACTCGGCGGAATAAGAGAATATCAGAGAAAACGCGGCAATACCGTTATTATTGTTTCGCATTCAATGGAAGATATGGCGAGATATTCCGACGAGATCGTTGTTATGAACAAGGCAAAAATATATATGCAGGGAAGCACTGCCGAGGTTTTCGCCCATGCGGAAGAGCTTCGCGATGTGGGGC
>JAZTXD010000120.1:0-14562 GCA_045636265.1 Candidatus Flemingiibacterium sp. | reverse complement strand
ACAACGCGGCATATGTAAATATCGCCAACATTATAAAGAAGCGGCTTGTACGGGCGATAGCTCCATGTGTTAGTTCCTTTCATGATCTGACACCTCAAATTCCAAGATATTTTTCAAGTGTATCGGTTGCGAGCTTCATCTGCTTCATGCAGTTCCTGCCGTAATCGGTAAGCTCCTCGCTCTTTCTGTTTCTCGCGATATTCTCGGTTGCAAGCGAGCAGAGATTCATGTGATATTTAGCTGTGAGCGGATACGGAAGTCCCACTTCGGTAAAGCCGAATGTACCGATGACAGACTGCACAAGATCAGCCTTCTCGGGGTCTTTCTCGAAATTCTCACCAAGCCAAGCATAAAGCTTCGGGTGGAAATTGCACATGATACCGCAATATCCGTCGCCGCCGTTTCTCATGCTCTCAAGCAGTGTCTGGCAGTTTGCGTTGAGAAGCTTAAAGTTGCTTCCCTTAAGCTGTGCGCATCTTTCCTTCATAACCGCCGCATCACAGCAGGTGTCCTTCATGTAGTAGAATCTGCCGCTCTTAATGCACCAATCAAGAATCTTCGGCGTTACAAGGCGCTTATACGGGTAGGGACATTCGTAAAATCCGAGCTTCATGTCAGGGTCAAGCATAGACAGAAGCTTTTCTGCGTTTGCTATGAACACATCGTCGCCCTCGTTGTTGATATCTAGGCGGTTTGTTATGAGTATCACCGCGTCGGTGCCGGAACGCCATATTTCGTTAAGCTCATTCGCCTGATCCTCCAAGCTGTCGCTTGTGTGACCGGAGGAAACCACGGTAAACTGTTTGCCGTGCTTCTTCTCAAGCTCCTTCGCGCGATTGTAAACCACGCGGTTAATAGCGAGCTTTTCTTCAAGCGAGAGGAAGAAGATCTCGCTGGACTGACAGATTGCAAAAATACCGTTAAGACCGTTTTCAAAATACCAGTCAACATACTTTTCAACCATGTTGAGGTCAACACTGCCGTCCTTTTTATACGGCGTTATCATCGTAGTAAAAATATCCTTCATTTGATATATCTCCCTTCTTTAGGTAATTATATTATAGCAGACTCACAGCAGATGTACAATTATCGGCGAGGACAAGCTTTTATAAATTTTGGACATTTGATTGACTTTATCCCCGAAATGTGATATGCTGTAAATCAGGGAGTTATATCGGAGGTGATACGTTGAAGATTATATACAAGCAGCCCGACGCAGACAGCATATTTGCTCTTGCCGGCATATCATCCTGTTGCTTAAAGCAGCTGTCGTATTCAAAGGATGCCGCCGCGTCCACCAAAAAGGCACATCACCACACCGGCTTTGAAATTCACATTATAGAAAACGGTCATCAGACATACAATTTTTCAGGCAAAAGCGTCCGTGTAAACCGCGGTGAGTTTCTCATCATCCCGCCCGAACTCAAGCACCAAATGGAAGATTTCGCGCCCGACACGGAAAAATTTTCGCTCACCTTCTCCGTTGCCGCGGACTCTCTGTTTTACGGTGTGAAAACCTACACCGTCGCAAGGACGGATGAATTTTTCAGCGAAAATTTCAGGTATATCCTCGAAGAAAAGCGTACACCGTCCGTATTCGGCGCAAAGCTTATCGAAAACCGCATTTTCGAGCTTTCAGTTCGTATTGCGAGGCTGTGCGGCATAAAAGCGCACTCCGACAAAGAGGACGAATGTGCCGATACCGACTCACGGGTGTCAATCGTCAAACAATATATAAACGACAATATCGAATTAAATCTCACCGCCGCCGACGTTGCGGCATACTGTTACCTCAGCACCAAGCAACTGACGCGCCTTTTCCTCGCAAGCGATGGCCAAACACCAACCCAATATATTCAAAAGCAGCGCACAAGGTATATAGAAAATCTGCTTGCCACAAGCATGCCGCTTCGCGAAATAAGCGAAAAAATGAACTTCTCCAGCGAATACCATTTTAATTCATTTTTCAAAAAGCACGCCGGCATGCCGCCCGGCACATACAGAAGGATGATAAAATAACAAACAAAAGCCAAGGCTTACTTTCGCCTTGGCTTTTATTATACATTTAGGACTCAGTCGCCCTCTTCCCCATCAAGTCCGGCGAGAAAATTGTACACGCCGTCCTCTGAAAGAACACCCCGTTTAAGCTCGCGTGGGAGATATCCCCTCTCGTCAAGCTCCCAGTCGCGAAGCCACTGTCCGTTTTCGTAATAATCCGTAAGCAAGGCGAGTAGCTCTTCTTCGATCACGGGCGGATTTTGTGCGGCACCGCAAAGAAGCGTGTCGAAGCACTTTTCCATGCGCTCTATTCGCTCTATTGCCTTTTTAATGTCGTCGCGGCTGACATGGCTCGCCTCGGCAATTATCCGCTCGGCATTCTCTATCTCCTCGTTTGTGGGAAGCGCATCCGGCAAAGTATTCTCCATGTCGAGCGCCGCATATTTTGAGGCGGCGTAGTTGTGGTACGGTAATATTTTCACCCCTTTAATGTCGGGGAAGCCTTTGAGAAACTCGCCGATTTTCGCAGTCTGATCGCCGTTAAATCCCGGCACATGCGGCATACGAACTTCGATGTCCTTACCGAGAGAATAAATGTATTCAAGATTATCGAGAATAAGTCCGTTCTTCTGCCCGGTGCATTTTTCGTGGACATCCCCGTCTATCGCCTTTATATCGTATAAAAACGTGTCGGTATACGAAAGAACCTTGTCAATGCTCTCTCTTGACACATATCCGCAGGTGTCAACTGCGGTGTTGATACCCTCATCCTTAAGCCTTTTGAGAAGTTCCGCCGCAAATTCCGCCTGACACAGGCATTCTCCGCCCGACAGCGTTACACCGCCGCCGCTTGTTTCGTAGAACGCTCTGTCCTCGAGCAGTATTGGCAGCAGCTCGTCAACGCTCATCGCTTTTCCGTAAATTTTTATCGCATCGCCAAGGCACGCCGCTTCACATGCACCGCACAGCGTACATTTATCGCGGTCTATGCAAGCCTTGCCATCTGTCATCTGCCATGCACCGGAGGTACACACAGCGGCACACTCACCGCATCCGATACAGTTGTTTTTGTAGTGGGCAAGCTGTATTTTCGGCGATATGCCCTCCGGGTTGTGACACCAAACGCATTTAAGCGGACATCCCTTAAAAAAGACCGTTGTTCGGATTCCCTCCCCGTCGTGAACGGCAAAACGCTTTATTTCGGTAATAATAGCTTTATTCATAGCCACATCTCTCACATCATATTTTCAGATTGTTTTATAAACTCATCCTGCTGTGCTTTATCAAGGTCAATAAAGCGGACGTTCCAGCCGCAAAGTCTTATTTGAAGATTGCGGTATTTTTCAGGTTCACGCTGTGCTTTTCGAAGCGCCGCAGGACTCAGCACATTAAAGTGCACCGAATATCCGCCCTTCTTCATGTATGTGTCAAGCAAGCCTTCAAACGCTTTCATACCGTCCTCATCCCTAACTGCGGAAATATGCAGTACAACGTCCGCAACGCCGCCGTCGGGGCACTTCACCCAGTCAAGCTTTGCAAGCGAGCCGAGATACGCCGTAACGCCGTTTTTATCCTGTCCCACGGATGCCGCCGTGTTTTTTGAAAGCGGCTCGCCGGAAAAACGTCCGTCGGGAGTGGCACCCGTCCATCTTCCCATCCAAAACCGCCAGTCTATCGAGAACATACCGCATCTGAACACGCCGCCGCGTCCGTTGGGCTTTCCGTTTATAAGGTCCGCATAGCGATTATACACCAGGGTTGCGATTTTGTCAACCTCCGCGTCGCCGTTTCCGAATTTCGGGCACTTATTTTTGAGTATAAGCCGCATTTTCGCCGAGTTTTCCCAGTTTGGGAGTACATTCTGACGCACCTCGTCAAAAATATAAAGCTTTTTATCAAAAACAGCCACTTTAAGGGCGGCAAGGCTGTCGATAAGCGTTGCAAATCCGGCACCGACTATGGATGTATTGTTATACTTCGCACCGCCGCTGTATACATCCACAGCGCTCTCGCGGCTGTCCTTATACGTCGGGGACATCATCATCGACGGACAGAGAGCGTCATAGTTGCACTCATACGCCGACAGCGTATCCATACAGATTTGCGTGTAGTCAAGCAGGTCACACACAACAGCTTCAAAAAATTCATCGAAGGTGTCAAACACCTCGCCGCGCTCCAGTACACGCCACACAGACTTCGCCATGTTAACGTTCCCCGCGCAGGTACACGGCACCTCGCATCCCTCCGCCGCACCTTCATAGCATCCGTAAACGATAATATTTTTAGCGTCGTGCGAGGATATTCCGATGTTTTCAAGCGATTTTGAAATCACGTGCGTGTTCATGAAAATAAAACTGTTTTTGCCCTCTCTTATCATATCGAGGACAAGCCGCTTCACTCTGTTATCGAGATTTTCATGATACATCACGTGAATTTTCGGGTCGTAGATATCAAGCTCCCTGTATTTTTCGAGAATGAGATAAGTAAGCTCGTTTGCCACGTCTGCCCCGTTCCCGTCGGGACCGCAGATGTAAAACGGCAGGTTCGCCATTACCTTCATGCAGCTTATTTCCCACATGAAATATTTTAATATTTCCCCGAGCCCCGCCAAATCAAAGCGTCCGCTCTCAAGGTCGTTTTTGTAGTAAGGATACAGCATTCTGTCAAGTCCGCCGAGGGAACGGACTATCACCGTGTCGAGATTTGTCTGGAAAAAGTAAAATATGAGTATAAGCTGGAGCGCCTCTACCATGGTCTGCGGCGGATTTTTCGCAAGGCTTCGGAAGTTGCCGGCGACAAACATCGACTTTTCCGTACCACAGCTCTCGGCAAGCTTTGCGAATCTTAAAAAGCAGTCCCTCATAGCTTCAAATACAGCAATGCGCTCACTGTAATACGCAGCTTTTTCGGGAGCACTTGCATGCTTCACGCGATGTTCTTCAAGATCGGCAATAATACCCGATATGCCCTTTTTAAGAACATAGTTCCAGTCGGGAGCAATATGTCCGAAATCCATCTGCGCGATAAAAGCTCTCTGCGCCTCATAGCTTATAATTTTTTCTCTGATTTTCGTTGGCACGTCGTCCGATTTCATGCGCTCCAGAAAATCCTTCATAATGTTGCCGTGATCTATTCTGAACCCGAAAAGCGAGTCCGGCGCATAGCAAATGCCCGCGTTCCTCAGTATAAATGAAATCGCATCCGACTTCACTTTTGAAACAGATTCGGTTTTATACCGTCCGAGTATCTCTTCGGCTTTTTCCTTTAATATTGCCGCAGGAAGTCCGCCCTCAAACGTCAAACGCTCGGCGCAGCCCTCTATTTTATACCTGCTTTTTTCAAAGGTGTTCCACATAATAGCGCCCCCCCTTTTATAAAAACATTTTATTCCGAATACATATATTTGTAAATAGACAAAGCAATCAATTATTACTTTTCGAACATAAATTATTGCAAATCTATTGCAATAACCGCGAAATTATTGTATGATATACAAAGAAGATATCTTTTGCACACGGGGTGATAAAATGAAAATAACCGACCTTGAGCTTAACATCGAAGCCATTCTCCACACGCACAAAGGAAGAATTGAGCCAAGCAGAATAGAATGTGCCTCACGTCACAGTGATTGCTTTGTTTACGTGCTGTCGGGCGAGGCTGAATATCTCTTCGGCGACAGATCTGTCACAGCAAGGGAAGGCTCGGTTATATACCTCGCCAAGGGCAGTCGCTACTCTATAAACGTGAGTGATGACAACTACACGTTCATATTCACGGATTTCAATTTCAGCAACCCATCAAATGAAATTTTCGAAAATGAAATCTACAGCACCAAGGAAGCATTTTCCCTGTCAGATTCATTTGAAAAACTTTACACCTTCTGGAAGCTCGGCGACTTTTCCGAGCGAATATACTGCAAATCGATAATTTACAAAATCTATTCGGAAATCGCAAAGTTAAGCACGCTTTCATACATCTCGCGCGACAAACGCGCGCTTATGAAGCGCATGGCTGAATACATATCCGAAAACATCGGAAACAGCGAGCTGAACGTTTCATCGCTCAGTCTGATGTGCGGCGTGAGCGAGGTGCATTTCAGGCGGCTTTTCTCGTCGCTCTATGGGACATCTCCGATAAAATTCATCACCGCCGCAAGAATAAAAAAAGCTAAGGAGCTTCTAATGAACACCGACAACAGTATAGCATCCGTGGCAGAAGAATGCGGATTTGAAAACCACTACTATTTTTCGAAAATTTTCAAGTGTGCAACAAACAAAACCCCCGGTGAATTCCGAAGGCTTTATAAATCAAGCTTCTGAAGAATTTAAAACAGCCCCGATTTTAAATCAGGGCTGTTTTTTGTTAGGGTATTTACGGTATGTATAACATCGGCGAAAATCATACCTTTGAAGCGGCTTTTTTGCGCTGTCTTTTCATTTTGTAAAGCTCTTCCGTTGCCAGACGTGCTTTTGTTACGGAAACATTCTCCTTCGGGAAGCAGAAATATGAAAACTCATTGTTTCCAATTCCGATAACATCCCCAATCTCATACCAGTAATAGTCGGAATACAGCGTATGTCCAAGCACCGGCGACTGCGAATAGTCAAGCGTTCCGTCCGCTGAAGTCAGATGGAATCCGTCAAGGTTATGCGTAAGATGACCTTTGCCGATCATACATACTCCGTCAAGGTTAACCTGAACAGCTATATCCACATCCGTGTCGAGCAAATAGCTTCCGTCCTCCAGCTCCCCTCGAACGCACTCACGCTGCCACTTGTACCAGTCCGGAATGTGGGAATATTCAGTATTTCCGTCTTCCCCGGCAAGCTGTCCGTATTCGTCCATTACCCAGCGCTTATTGCAGGCATGGCATGTAAGATGAATTCCCTTGCCCTCCATTTGATTTTCCGTACCGCAGTGGGGACATTTATAAAGAATTCTCTGAAGTCCGTCAGCCCGGAACGGCACGTCAACAGAGATACGGTTATCTCTCTGCCATGCAAAATTGTCAAACGCAAAAGATTCTTCCAGAAGTGCATCCAGCTCTTCCACGGATTTTTCCTTCACTTCTTCTGCTGTGGCGATGCATTTTACGTGTGCGCTGACCTTTACGTCCCTTATCTGGAGCATATTATAAAGCGGATCTCGGTGGAATGCTCCCTCTGTAATAACGGTTACGACCGGAACTCCCAGCCGTTTCATCAGAATTCCGAGATGCTCGGGCATAGTGGTAGCACACCCGTCAAACGAATATCCTGCCTCCGGATACATAAGAACGCTGGTTTTATTTTTCTTTATCATGTACTCGATATCCCGTATCAGCGAGATATCCGGAACATACTTATGGGTAGGTGTACATCCGAGCAGGCGCATGAGTTTACCTAAAATTCCGCTCATTGCGTCAACAGATGTGACAATACCAAGCTTTCTCGGGTAAAAAATTCCGTATGCAAGCTTCATATCCGTAAAGCTTGAATGGTTCATTAAAATCAGACACGGCTGATCACCGACAAGCTCCATTCGCTCTTCTGTATACGAAAACTTAATTTTCTTCAGTGTCGGTGCACAGATAATGCGTACAACCGTCGCCAGCCACATCTGCGGCTTCATCGGTTTTTTACGTTTAAGACGCGGCAGCTTCAGCACATCGTCGTACGACATTTCTTTTACTTTTATTTTCATTATTCGAGGTTTTCCTTCCACGCGTTACTGTTTTTACAATTATACCACATTTTTACGTTCTTGTCTACACATTATTGCAATAATCGCGCAAATATAAAATAAAAATGCTGTCATTACCGCATCCGCGAAAACCGCCGATGTAAATAATAAGCAGCATCTTTCAAAAATCACAAAATCCCCTGTCTTTTAAGAATTCCGACAGTGACACCGATAATTACAGCTATTAAAATCACAATAATTCTTTGCTTTAAAACGCCCTTCCCGTCTTCGGCTCTCTTTTCATCCAGCCAATAGCGGTTCATACCGACTCTTTTTACAATATCCATGCTGAGCATTTTATGCATTCTATCTGCGTCAACCATAGATTCTCCATCAGGAAACAGTTCTTCTCTTGTGACTGCATTCTCTTTAGTAACAGCGTTTAATTCTCTAAAACGATCATAATATTTTGTGAAAGCTTTATCAAGCATCTCTTTATATTTTTTTGCCATTTTTATTTCCTCCAGGTCATAAAATGCAGAAGCTAAATGCCTCTATGTTATTATACCACGCTGTAAATAAAAAGTCAACTAAAAAGGTACAGAAGCCTATGCCTCTGTACCTTTTTTCTTACCCTGCCGCACCAAGCATATTTTCAATAAAAATTCCGTATCCCTTGGTGGGGTGTTCACCGGGACGTAGAAAAATCTGTAATGCTGACGTTTTCAAGGCTACTCCTTGAGGAGAAGCTGTCACCACCGGTGACTGATGAGGTGTAGCTCTGAAGCAGCGTTATCGATCCCGGGCACTCTCCCTTGCACCACATCCACCGCTATCGCGGTCCCCCTTCCCCTCAAGGGGAAGGCTTAATCCGCCGAGCAAGCATATTTTCAATAAAAATTCCGTATCCCTTGGTGGGATCGTTGATAAGCACATGCGTCACGGCGCCGACAAGCTTGCCGTTCTGCATAATTGGCGAACCTGACATCCCCTGCACAATTCCGCCGGTGCGCTCAATAAGCCGCGGATCTGTAACCGTAACCACAAAATTCTTCGTGCTCTTTCCGCCGTGCTCTATATCGCTTATTTTGACAGTATATTTCTGCACTCCGGAGCTGTCGGTCGTGCACCAAATCTCAGCATCTCCCTCCAAAAGCTCCTTGGAGCATCCCACCTCGACCGCCTCGGTGCCGATCCCCCTCGGATATTCTGCAAATATGCCGTATACTCCGCACTCGGTATTGCTGAAAAGCGTTCCGATCTTTCCGGAGCAGAAATAGCCCTTGAGTTCACCCGGCGCACCGCACTGGCCTTTTGTGATACCGCTGATTGCAACATTAACAACCGCACCGCGCGTGAGAGACGCAAGCTTTCCCTTGTCGCCCTCGCAAATCCCATGCCCCAGCCCGGCGAAGCTGCCGTCCTCGGGATTAATATAGGTCACGGTTCCGATTCCGGCGGTGCTATCCTTTATGATGATGCCGGCTTTATATTTTCCGTCATCCGCAATTGTCGGAGTAAGCGTGAGCGAAACGCGCTCTTCTCCCCGTTTTACAGTAACCTCAATCGACTTTCCTCCGCTCGACGCGATAATCTCGGAAACCCGTGCGGCATCACTCACATTTTGTCCGTCGAGCGACACTATTATATCACCGGCGCACATTCCGGCAAGCTTTGCCGGCGATGTCGCTTTTTCCTTATACATAACCTCTGTCACTTCTATAACAGACACGCCTTCAGAGTAAAGCTTCACACCGAACGGAACTCCGCCGGGAATGAGTTTTATATCCTCGCAGAGCGCAGAGTGCGTGCCGCTCTCACCGTGTGCATATACGGGCGTATCCGCGCCGCACACTACTATAAGCATCGCCACGGTACATATAAAAGACAGTACCCTGTGCGAAATATTTTTCATTTTTTTGCTGTTCATTGATTTTTCTCCAAGCTACACATGTTTGGCGCGAAAACGCCGCGAAAATAATTTGCTCATCGCAGTATGTTTGTATGAGTAACAATATTTGAGTGCTGTGGAACAAAACACGGATTTTTCAAAACACCGCCACTTTATAAAATTTTACATATTATTAACACTGTTTTTGTCACTTTATCTTATAATATTATGTGGACTCGGAACTTTTTTCGCCGTTTTCCGTCAAATTAAGCACAAAGTAAATTACAGAGGTACTCAAATGCCAAGCAACGACAAACCTGCAAAGAAAAATCCTATTATAACCATTATGCGCAAAAAACGGGTTTTAATACCGCTTTGCGCACTCTTGCTTATTGTTTTCATGTACCTGATGTTTGTCTTTTCAAACGCTCCGGGTATAAAATACTGGCGAACCATATATATCGAAACCGCAATGACAACTGCCGATCATCAGTGGCTTGCCACGGCGTTCATTCCTGGATACATAATCGACGAGGTCATGGCAAACGTTACAGACACGTCGGACGTTATCGGCGGCTCGGAGCATCTTAAGGAAACCACCGATGCCGTTGAAACAGAGCCGATCGAGCCGGATGTTACGGATGCCCAAACAGAGGCTCCGCCGGAACCGGAAAAAGACCCCACCGACATACTCGACCAAAAAAATCTTATCGTGGGTGAAAACGACTACGCGGGATACAAGGTGCTGATAAACGATATTGAGCAAGGTCTTGTGGTATCGGAAATAACCGGCGGAAATTACCGCGGACTTGTGATGCTTGTTGACGATCCTTCAAGAGTATATCTCGGAACTACTCCCTATAAACACAAAGAGGGACTTCGCATAAAGGCGATGATGGCGCATCACGGCGCGATCGCAGGTATAAATGCCAGCGGATTTGACGATCCGGGTGACTCGGGACACGGAGGTGATGTTATCGGTCTTTCCTATTCGGACGGTGAATTCTGGGGAGTTCCAGTAAGCTACTACGGCGCGATACTCATGACAACCGATAACCACCTCGTTGTGGGCAACGTAAACGATTGGGGGAACTATGACATCCGCGCCGGAATACAGTTCGGACCGGTTATAATCGCCGACGGGGTAGCAAAGATACAAGGCTCGGGCGGCTACGGAATCCAGCCGCGAACCGCTATCGGTCAGCGTGAGGACGGAGTTATCGTATTCCTCGTAATCGACGGCAGACAGCCCACATGGAGCATCGGCTGCACAATGGGTGACCTTACAGAGATTCTCCTGAAATACGGTGTTGTCAACGCCGCATGCTGTGACGGCGGATCGAGCAGCGTCCTTGCGTATAACAACGAGGTCCTCAACAAAAACAGCTCACTCAATCCTACTTACGGCAGACGTCTTCCCAATGCTTGGCTTGTCGCGCCGAAAACCGCAGCGGAGGGTGAAAATGACTGAACGTGACGAGAAATTCATGCACCGTGCCATTGAGCTTGCAAGCGAGGCGGCAAGACTCGGCGAGGTGCCTGTGGGAGCGGTAGTTGTCATGGGTGATGAGATAATCTCCGAGGCGTATAACCGCCGCGAAACCGACAAAAATGCTACCGCACACGCGGAGCTTCTGGCAATCGACGCCGCATGCAAAAAGCTCGGAGGATGGCGGCTTCACATGTGCGAGCTTTACGTAACGCTCGAGCCGTGTCCGATGTGTGCCGGTGCCATTGTAAACTCCCGCATCAAGCGTGTTGTTATTGGCTCAAAGGATGCGAAAGCCGGCGCTTTCGGTACGCTTATAAACTTAAATTTCTACCCACTCAACCACAAGCCCGAAATAGAGTTCGGTGTGTGTGAAGCGCAAACCACCGCTCTTTTGCAGGATTTTTTTGCGGAGCTTCGAAGAAAGAGAAAATAGCTCTGCACGATTATTAAACAAAAATTAAATACCGCATACAGCACGCTCGGAATAATTCACATTTCGGGCGTGTTTTTCTGTCAATAATTTATCAGTATTCGCACTTGTACTGTTCGTTTTTTTGTGGTATAATATATAATGAGTATTTTTGTTCATGCATATACTCTCCACAAAACTGTAAAAGGACATAATTTTTATGAAATATCTTGTTTTACTCTGCGACGGAATGGCAGACTATAAAGTTGAAGCACTCGGAAATAAAACTCCCATGGAAGCCGCAAACAAGCCCATGATGGATGAGCTTGCGAAAAAATCTCTCTGCGGTACAGTTTCAAACGTTCCCGAGGGAATGGTTCCCGAATCCGACACCGCAAACATCGCGGTTCTTTCCTACGACCCGAAGATCTATTCCAAGGGACGCTCGCCCCTTGAAGCTGTATCAATGGGACTCACCATGCGTCCCGAGGACACAGCATATCGCTGCAATGTTGTAACTATCAGCGAAGAAGAGGAAAACTACGACGATAAGGTAATGCTCGACCATTCGGCAGACGAGATCACCACAGCCGAGGCAAGTGAGCTTATCCGCGCTATCGAAGAAAAGCTCGGAACCGAGTTCCGTCATTTCTACACCGGCGTCAGCTACCGTCACTGCATGATCTGGAACAATACACCGAGCCAGTACAATTTCATGCGTCCGCACGACATCCTCGGTCAGAAAATAACCGAGCATCTTCCGAAGGGCGAAGCAGGCAAGCCGTTCTACGACCTCATGCGTGCAAGCTATGATATTCTCAATCACCACCCCATAAACGAAGCACGCCGCGCACGCGGTCTGCGTCCCGCAAACTCTATCTGGCTCTGGAGCCCCGGTATGAAACCGGCGCTTCCCAACTTCTACGAGAAGTGGGGACTTCGCGGCGCGGTCATCTCCGCAGTTGACCTTATCAAGGGTATCGGACTTTGCGCGGGCATGCAGTCGATTGACGTTGAGGGTGCGACCGGCAATATCCACACCAACTTCACCGGCAAGGCAGATGCGGCTATAGAAGCATTTGAGGGCGAAAAGGATTTTGTATACATTCACGTTGAAGCGCCCGACGAGTGCGGTCACAGAGCGGAAATTGACAACAAAGTGCTCGCCATTGAGAAGATCGACGAGCTTATTCTCCGCCCCGTTTGGGACTATCTCGTATCCACCGGCGAGGACTTCAAGATAATGGTTCTTCCCGATCATCCCACACCGCTCGTGCTTCGCACTCACTCAATGGAGCCCGTACCGTTCATCATCTATTCCTCCAAGGAAGAAAAGAGCGGCATCGACTGCTTCACCGAGGAAAACTGCGAAGCAAACGGCATCTACATTGAGCACGGATATGACCTGCTCTCTCACATGATAGAAAAATAACCGTACAACTCACCGAAAGGAGATACCATATGAACATTTCTCCGAGCGAAAATCAGAACACCGCCGAAAAAACCGTTCCGGGCAACGTAAAGCTCATGCGTGAGATTTACGACTGGGTGGAAATATTCGTTATAACCATATCGGTCATTCTCTTGCTGTTCACGTTTTTTATCCGTGTGGCATTTGTGGACGGAACATCAATGCTCCCCACGCTTCATGACAAGGAAACGCTTGCGGTAAGCAATCTTTTCTACACGCCAAAGCAGGACGACATTATTGTGTTCCAGGCACCCGACAGCCGTGTCAAAGGCGGTCTTGTTAAGCGTGTCATCGCGACGGGCGGTCAAACTGTGGATATAGATTTTGTAACCTGGACCGTAACCGTTGACGGCGAGGTTCTTGATGAGCCTTTTATAAATGAACTCCCGGAATATCAGGCAGGATATTACATGCGAAAGTTCGACATGGAGTTTCCGCTTACCGTACCTGAGGGATATGTTTTCGTAATGGGAGACAACCGAAACGGTTCACATGACAGCCGCGAGAGCGACATAGGATGTGTCGACACCCGTTATATTTTCGGGCGTGTGCTGTTCCGCATAACTCCGTTTAATAAATTCGGAGCTGTAGATTAAAACACAGGAGGTGGCAGATACCATGCCGTCTGAAACAATACAGTGGTTTCCCGGCCACATGGCCAAAACCAAGCGACTTATCACTGAATGTCTGCCGCTGGTTGACATAGTTATCGAAATACTCGACGCGAGAATTCCAATGAGCTCGAAAAATCCCGACCTCGAGCGTATGACAGAGAACAAACCGCGTCTTACTGTGCTTTCAAAGGCGGGACTTGCAGATCCGGCTGTATCAAAAATGTGGCAGGAATACTACAAGTCGCAGGGCAAGGAAGCAATCTTCTACGATTGCCACGGCGGCGAGAATATAAACGCCATTGCGCCCGCGGTAAGGCGTGTGCTCGAGGAAAAGCTCGAGCGCTACGAATCAAAGGGCATGACCGGTCGCCGACTCAAGGCGATGATGGTCGGCATACCAAACGTCGGAAAGTCCTCGCTTATCAACAAGCTCGCAGGCGCAGGCAAGGCAAAGGTTGAAGACAGACCGGGTGTTACCCGAACAAAGCAGTGGATCCCGACCACTATCGGCATTGATTTACTTGACATGCCCGGTGTGCTGTGGCCGAAGTTTGAAGACAAAACCGTCGGCGAAAATCTCGCCATTACGGGCGCTATCAAGGACGATATACTCGACACGGAGCATATTGCGATACTGCTTGTGGGCAGACTCAGAAAAACCGCCCCCGAAAAGCTTTCCGAGCGCTACAAGCTCGGCGACATTTCGCAGTATGACGACCTTGAAGACTGGGAGCTTTTTGAAGTTATCGGCAAAAAGCGCGGATTCCTCATCTCCGGCGGAGAGGTAAACTACGAGCGCACAGCGACTATACTTCTCGACGAGTTCCGTAGCTCAAAAATCGGACGCATCACGCTGGAGTTACCGCCTATATAAAAAGGGGAACGGGGTAACGGGTCGCTTTCTTGAAAGAAAGCTTGGCAAAGAACTTTATACAAGCTTTTTTTGGGGGCTAAACGCTTCGGACTTTCCGTAAACGCAGGACGTTCCCAGTAGTCGGGGCCCCTTCCCCAACAACCGTGCCGCTA
>JAZTXD010000119.1:0-10508 GCA_045636265.1 Candidatus Flemingiibacterium sp. | reverse complement strand
AAGTCTGTCAACGATGATTTCGAGGTGAAGCTCACCCATACCTGCGATGATGGTCTGACCGGTTTCATCGTCGGTGTAGGTTCTGAAGGTCGGGTCTTCCTCTGCGAGCTTAGCAAGCGCGATACCCATCTTCTCCTGACCGGCTTTGGTCTTGGGCTCGATAGCAACGCGGATAACGGGCTCGGGGAATTCCATCGACTCAAGAATGATAGGATGATCTTCATCACAGAAGGTATCACCGGTGGTGGTGTTCTTTACACCGATAACAGCGGCGATATCTCCGGAGTAGCACTTATCAATGTCCTTACGCTCGTTGGAGTGCATCTGAAGGATACGTCCGAAACGCTCCTTAGAATCCTTGGTAGAGTTGTAAACAGTTGTACCTGCTTCAACAGTACCGGAGTAAACTCTGAAGTAGCAGAGCTTACCTACGAACGGGTCGGTCATGATCTTGAACGCGAGAGCAGAGAAGGGAGCGTTATCATCAGAAGGACGCTCTTCTTCGGTCTCGGTGTCGGGAATGATACCCTTGATTGCAGGAACGTCGGTAGGAGCGGGCATGAAGTCAACGATAGCATCGAGGAGCTTCTGTACGCCCTTGTTCTTGTAGGAGGTTCCGCAAACAACAGGAACGATCTTATTATCAATAGTAGCTTTACGAAGGGCCTTCTTGAGTTCCTCAACGGAAATCTCTTCGCCCTCGCAGTAGCGCATGAAGAGCTCTTCATCGGTCTCGCAAATGGACTCGATCATAGCGGTGCGGTATTCTTCTGCCTTATCAAGCATATCCGCAGGAATTTCTTCAACACGCATGTCCTTACCAAGGTCATCGTAGTAAACGTCAGCCTTCATTTCCATGAGGTCAACGATGCCCTTGAAGGTTTCCTCAGCTCCGATAGGAAGCTGAATCGGCACTGCATTTGCCTTAAGACGGTCGCGAAGCATTTTAACAACGCGATAGAAGTCAGCGCCCATGATGTCCATCTTGTTGACATAGCACATACGCGGAACGCGGTACTTGTCAGCCTGGCGCCAAACGGTTTCGGACTGAGGCTCAACGCCGCCCTTTGCGCAAAGTACGGTTACGGAACCGTCAAGAACGCGCAGAGAACGCTCTACCTCAACGGTAAAGTCAACGTGACCGGGGGTATCAATGATGTTGATACGGTTGTTGTTCCAGTGGCAGGTGGTAGCAGCAGAGGTAATTGTGATACCGCGCTCCTGCTCCTGAGCCATCCAGTCCATGGTCGCGCCGCCGTCATGAGTCTCGCCCATCTTGTAGTTTACACCCGTGTAGAAGAGTATACGCTCAGTCGTTGTGGTTTTACCAGCGTCGATATGAGCCATGATACCGATATTTCGGGTTCTTTCAAGCGGGAATTCTCTTGCCATGGTTTTCTCCTTTCAAGATATCGTGTGATTTGATTAATATCTGTAGTGTGCAAACGCCTTGTTTGCTTCTGCCATTCTGTGGGTTTCTTCCTTCTTCTTGAAGGCGCCGCCCATGGAGTTGATAGCGTCAAGGATCTCGTTTGCGAGCTTTTCAGCCATTGTCTTCTCACCACGAGTTCTTGAATAGGTAACGATCCAACGGAGACCAAGAGTCTGACGTCTCTCAGCACGTACCTCCATCGGAACCTGATAAGTCGAGCCGCCGACACGGCGAGCCTTAACTTCAAGCACAGGCATTACGTTTTCAAGTGCTTCATTGAAAGCTTCGAGGGGATGCTTGCCTAACTTCGCTTCTACGATTGCGAATGCATCGTATACGATCTTCTGTGCAACACCCTTCTTGCCATCATACATAATGTTGTTGATAAGCTTTGTTACGAGCTTAGAATTGTACAACGGATCCGGTAAAACGTCTCTTTTGGAAATTTGACCTCTTCTCGGCATTGTAACTTCCCTCCTTCATAAATAATGATATCATAGGTACTCGAAAGTTTTCTCCCGTTAATGCTTGATCAAAAGAAACGTTCTCGGACTGTATATCATAATTGCGGATCTAATAAACAAATCCCGATTATTTTCTTTTAAACGTCAAGCTAAAAAGGATATTCTATACCTTGTTTAGTATTCCTCTGAGAGAGCAGGGGACACTCTGCAAGTATTAAAGAGAATGAAGATTACTTCTTCGGTCTCTTTGCGCCGTACTTGGAACGGCTCTGGTTGCGGTTTGCAACACCCTGTGTATCGAGTGTACCGCGAATGATGTGGTAACGCACACCAGGCAGGTCACGTACACGTCCGCCGCGGATAAGCACTACGGAGTGTTCCTGAAGGTTGTGTCCAATACCCGGAATGTAAACAGTCGCCTCAAGTCCGTTGGTAAGTCTTACACGGGCGATCTTGCGGAGCGCCGAGTTAGGCTTCTTCGGGGTGGTTGTGGTGACCTTTGTGCATACGCCTCTCTTCTGAGGAGAGCTTGCGTCAGTAGCGGAATCGGTAAGAGTGTTGAAGCCGTGCTGAAGAACAGGAGCCTTGGACTTATAAACGCTCTTTGCGCGTCCCTGCTTGACGAGCTGATTAAAGGTTGGCATAGCGCACCTCCTTACTTTAGAAAATATAGAATTTGTTCATCCTGATAGACCTCGTGAGAAGTCTTTTTGCCCGCAAAACATATCAAGACAAGGTATATTATAACATAACATAACGCAAATGTCAAGTGTGAGTTTTGCAAAATAAAATATTTGATAAAAATCTCCCGTTTAGACAAATTGCGCTTTAATGAGGTTATTATTATCGTAATTTTGACGAGTTATGCATAAATTTGGAGCGAATATGCGATATGTGAGTTGCATGCTTTGCGAGGATAATGGCACTTTTTATGTCGTTTGCATACATTAATCAATAGAGGAGGGCAGTTATGATCGATATTCTTGAAATTATAGTCGCCATGCTGGCGGTTTTCGGCGGATATACTGTGCTCGATATGATTCGCGTGCGCTTGCTTTATCCAAAGCGTGTACGCATGCTGCTGCGTGCCGCTTTTGTGTATGATACATACGAAAATGCGGCGAGGGCATGTGAGTATGCCGATTATTTAAAAAGAGAACAAAAAATTTGTCCAGAGCCGTTGATTATTCTGGCGGATAATGGTATAATTGAAAGTAATGAAGAAATCTTGCGCCTTCGTGAGGTTTGCACTATTATATGTAAGGATAATAACGATGACAGAAATATCCAAAACGGATGAAAAAAAGCTTGAAACGATTGAGGGCACGGTCGAGTCTATTATATATGAAAATAACGATAACGGATACACCGTTTTCGACCTCTCAAGCGAGGATGATGACTATATCATCACCGCGTGCGGTATACTTCCCGGTACTGTTGCCGGTGACAAGCTGAAGCTCGTCGGCGAGTGGACGCATCACAAAAATTACGGCAGACAGTTCAGCGTGGCGTACTATGAAAAGCAGCTTCCCGCAACGTCAAACGAGATTCTGCGTTATCTCTCCAGCCGAGCACTCAAGGGTATCGGCCCAAAGACGGCGAAAAAGCTCGTTGACATGTACGGCGAGGATACGCTTGACGTTATAGAAAACCACCCGGATTGGCTTGCGAAGATTCCGGGAATCACCCTCGCGAAAGCGCAGGAGATATCCGATAATTTCCGCGAGCAGTTCGGCGTGCGCACGCTCATGATGTTTTGCCGCGAATACCTCTCCGCGGCCATGAGCATGAAGATTTACAAAAAGTGGGGCGGTGCCGCACTTGACATAATCAAATCAAACCCGTACAGACTTTGCGACGAATTCCGCGGCATCGGATTTTCGCGTGCGGATGCGCTGGCGAAATCGATGGGAGTCGAAAATGACAGCATGTACCGCATCGAGAGCGGAATTTTATATGTGCTATCGGAAATGTCGCGCCAGGGCGGACATTCTTTTTTGCCGTATGAGCGCTTGATAGCGCTTGCGGCAGGGGAGCTTGCGGTGCGCACCGAGGATGTCGCCGCAGCGATTGACACGATGAGCGCAGACGGAAGGCTGCATCGCACCAAGGTGGAAAATATTGACGCTGTTTATCAGAAATCCGCATATATGTGCGAGCTGCAGATCGCGGAGAAGCTCGATTTGCTCGATAGGCTGTGCCCGAGGCTTGATATGGGCGATATATCCCGCCTTATACAGCGCATCGAGCTCGAGGAAGACAAGGAATATGCCGCGCTTCAGCATACCGCAATACGCGCGGCGCTGAATAACGGAGTTATGGTGCTGACCGGCGGTCCCGGTACGGGAAAAACCACGGTCATACGCGCTGTTATACGCATTTTCAGTGACCTTGACATGCGCATCGCACTTGCCGCACCCACCGGTCGTGCCGCGAAACGTATGAGCGAGGCGACACGGTGCGAAGCCAAGACTGTTCACCGCCTTCTTGAAATGGAATTCAGCGATGAAGACTATGCAAAGTTCAAGCGTGATGAAAACGATCTTCTCGAGGAAGATGTTATAATCGTAGACGAGGCGTCGATGCTTGACATGTACCTGATGAATTCGCTGCTCAAGGCGATAAAACCGGGTGCAAGGCTTCTGCTTATCGGCGACTCGGATCAGCTTCCGTCCGTCGGCGCGGGAAATGTACTTAACGATATCATCGCATCCGAAAGATATACCACGGTCAAATTAACGGAAATATTCCGTCAGGCCGGCGAGAGTCTTATCATAACCAACGCACACCGCGTAAACAACGGAGAAACGCCGATTCTTGACATAAAGGACAACGATTTTTTCTTCCTTGCACGTGCAAAGGACGCGGACGTTGCGGCGACTGTAGTTGATTTGTGGAAGAATCGTCTGCCGCGCACTTATGGCGAGGATATTGTGAATGACATACAGGTAATATCCCCGTCGCGCAAAGGCGTTGCCGGAACGCAGACGCTTAACCGGATGCTTCAGGATGCACTCAATCCGCAGAGCAATTACAAGCGCGAAAAGAAAGTGCGTGACACGGTTTTTCGTGAGGGTGACAGGGTTATGCAGATAAAGAACGATTACGACCTCACGTGGGAGCGTGACGGCAAAGAGGGAGTCGGCGTTTTTAACGGTGACATCGGTGTTATCGAAACTATCAATACCCCTGCGGAGCAGATGGTTATAAGCTTTGACGAGCGTGTTGTAACATACGATTTTTCGAAGCTTGACGAGCTTGACCATGCGTGGGCTATAACCGTTCACAAGAGTCAGGGAAGTGAGTATCCTATAGTGATAATGCCGCTTTACAGCTCGTGTCCGCCGCAGCTTTTATCGCGTAATCTTTTCTACACGGCGATAACACGTGCACAGAAAATGGTTATCCTTGCCGGACAGGCATCGGTGGCACAGACTATGGTCGATAATAACCGTCAGATAATGCGGTATACGGGGTTGCTTCGTCACGATGAAAATTCTTGATTTGATATTTCCGCCAAAGTGCGCGGGATGCGGAGATTTATTAAAATACGACGTTATCGATTCGGCATTCTGCAGTATATGCAAAGCCAAGTGGGAGCAGGAGAAATCACTCACATCCGACAAGGCGGCAGGTGTTGCTGTGCGCAAACTTGCAAGCGATTCTGACAAGGATGATGAGCGGTATGCGATGTATCTTGTGAGCTATAAAGTAGGCGAGCGCGCGGACATTGTTGACAGCGTGATAATGAAGCTCAAGGACACTGCAAACAAGCGTGTTGTTGAGTTTTTCGCTGACGAGCTTGCCGCTCTGATACGTGCCGGCGCGCCCATAGTTTGCGAGGGCGGTTCACTCCATTCGCATGCCGTGATAACGTGGATACCAAGAAGCCGAAAAGCGAGAAACAATGCGGGTTTTGACCACATGGAGTATGTTGCGGCTGAACTCTCAAAGAAGCTTGATATTCCGGCGAAAAAGCTCCTTGTCCGCACATTTTCGGGTAAAGAGCAAAAGCATCTCGGTGCCGCCGAGAGAACGGTTAACGCGAAGCGTTCCATAAGGCTTGCAAGCAGTGTTTCACTTGAGTCAAAGACGGTAATTTTAATAGACGACATAGTAACCACGGGCGCATCTGTCGCGGCGGCATCCGATGTACTTTGCGAGGTTGGTGCCGGGCAGGTCATATGCGCTGTGATTGCCGCGAGTGAGAGGGAAGAGAAAGCTCACAAAAGGCTCTCCGATAATTTTAATATAATTAAAAAGCGAAAAAAGTGAGAAGCCATGTGGACAATTCCGAAAAAGCGATTTTTGTGATTTTTTTATCACTTACCCTTTCGACAAAACTGTACAAAAAAACACTTCAAAAATCAGCGAAAATGCGAATTTACAAAAACGGGCGGGGAGTGTATAATAATAAAGCCATTTGTTGTTGTGATGCAATTTTTTATGAGGCAATGATGGTATGAAAAATTTATTATGGAAAAACGGACATGCGGAATAACAAGCTAATGTTATCACCACGCAGTGCCGTTTTTTCGTTTTTTTGGGCTAAAATATTAACCTTTCGTAAAATATATCGCATAACTATGGAAATTTAGAAAACTGTATGATATAATATTAAGGATATAAATTTATTATAAAGGCAAAGGAACTCCGAATATTTCGGACAAAGCATTAGGACATGATAAACTACATTGAAAAAATTGAAAATAACGTGCTTCCCGTGGTAAGACTGCGCGGTCTTATCGTTTTTCCGGGAACTACTATAAGCCTCGAAATAACCGATGAAAAATCTCTGGCGGCGGCTGAAGCTGCGCTCAGATACAAGGGACTTATGTTCTTTGTTCCGCAGGCAAAGCAGGGCACCAATATGGACCCAAATCACGTGGGAACTCTCGGAAAAATAAAGCAGAACATAAAGATAAATGACGGTACCCGCCGACTCATCGTGGAGGGCGTCACACGCGCATCCGCGATTGAGTATACAAACCGCGGCAAGTATGAAATGGCACGTCTGCTTATCAAATGGTACGACCTTGCCGATGATGGCGGACTTGAGGGCGAAGCGCTTGTTCGCGAGGCGAAGAGCGCGGCAAAAAAGCTTATAGAGCTTATGCCGAAGCTTCCTGCCGAGCCGAGTGTCGCAATGGAAGCAATTGTTGCCCCGGACAGACTCGCCGACTTTATCGCGGCGCATCTTTTGGTGCGCTATCAGGATAAGCTGGCGGTGCTTAACAAGTTCGATCCGATTTCACGTATCGAAGAGGTTATCCGTCTGCTTTACGATGAGGCGGCTCTGCTTCGCGTGGAGCTTCAGATTCAGCATAAGGTGAACGAAAACTTGAATCAGCGCCACCGCGAGAACATTCTCCAGGAGCAGATGAAGGTTATACAGGACGAGCTTGGTATGGGCGATACTCCCGAGCTTTCGCGTTATCGAGAGAAAATAGAGAAGCTCTCGGCATCCGAGGAGGTCAAGGCAAAGCTTTGGGAGGAGTTTAATCGTCTTACAAAGATGCAGTTCGGTTCAGCCGAGGGAAGCGTTATACGAAATTATCTCGATGCTTGTCTGGCGCTTCCGTGGAGCAAGACCACAAAGGATCGCAAAGACCTTAAAAGAGCAAGGAAGATACTCGACGAGGACCATGACGGAATTGATAACGTAAAAGACAGAGTTATCGAATTTTTAGCGGTAAAGCAGCTCACGGAAAATCCCGGCGGACAGATTCTGTGTCTTGTCGGTGCCCCCGGTGTTGGTAAGACTTCAATCGGCGCGTCGATTGCACGTGCACTCGGACGCAAGTACGTCAGAGTTTCGCTCGGCGGTGTACGCGATGAGGCAGAGATACGCGGTCACAGAAAAACATACGTCGGTGCTATGGCAGGACGTATAATCGAAGCACTGACACGTGCAAAGAGCAAGAATCCCGTCGTTTTGCTCGACGAGATCGACAAGATGACACACAACAACGTAAACGGAGATCCTGCTTCTGCGATGCTTGAGGTGCTTGACCCCGAGCAGAACAAGAATTTCAGAGATCACTTCATCGAGCTTCCGTTTGATCTGTCCGAGTGTATGTTCATCGCAACGGCGAACACGCTTGACACAATACCGCGACCGCTTCTTGACCGAATGGAAGTTATCGAGATGCGTACATACACAAGAGAAGAAAAGCTCTCAATCGCGAAAAATCACCTTTTCCCAAAGCAGCTTAAGAAGTGCGGACTTACAAAGAAAGCGCTCCGTATAACCGATGAGGCGATATATGCTGTTATCGACCGTTACACACGCGAGGCGGGCGTTAGAAATCTCGAGCGCGAGATCGGCGCTGTCTGCCGCAAATGCGCGAAGGCTATCGTTGATAATCCCGACACGCAGAAGGTAACTGTAAACCTCAAAAATCTGAAGGATTATCTCGGCGCTCCGAAGGTAATGCCCGAGAAGATCGCAGAGCAGGATGAGGTCGGTGCTGTTAACGGACTTGCGTATACTCAGTCTGGCGGCGATATGCTCAAAATTGAGGCGCTCGTGTTTGACGGCGGCGGAAAGCTCGAGCTTACCGGATCCCTCGGCGATGTTATGAAGGAGTCGGCACACATTGCGCTGAGCTTTGTCCGCTCCAGAGCGAATACGCTTGGAATTGATCCTGATTTCTATAAGAATAAGGACATACATATACACGTGCCCGAGGGCGCTGTTCCCAAGGACGGACCGAGCGCCGGTGTTACGCTTGTAACCGCTATGGCAAGCGCTTTGTCGGGTATTCCGGTGCGCCGAGATATAGCTATGACGGGCGAGGTCACACTTCGCGGAAACGTGCTCGCAATCGGCGGACTTCGCGAGAAAACTCTTGCGGCATATGCGGCTGGAGTTAAGACCGTCCTCATTCCCGACGACAATGTTGCAGACCTTGAAGAGTGTGCGGACGTTGTACGCGAAAATATCGAATTTATCAGAGTAAAAACCGCGGATGAGGTGCTCGAAAGGGCGCTTGTTCGCTGATATAAGGAGGCAGACATGCCGCTTAATTTTAACAATACAGAGCTTGTTATGACAGCCGGACTGCAGAGTCAGTTTCCGGTGGATAAACTGCCGCAGATCGCGCTTTCCGGACGTTCAAACGTCGGCAAAAGCTCGCTTCTCAATAAACTTGTCGGAAGAAAGAGTCTTGCCAGAGTTTCGGGCTCTCCCGGTAAAACTATAACTATTAACTTCTACCGCGTTGATAAGAAGCTTTACATCGTAGACCTTCCCGGCTACGGCTTTGCCAAGCGTGCGCCTGCAGATAAGGCGAAGTGGTCAAAGCTCACCGACTCATATTTCACCTCGGGCACTATGACCGCTGTGGCACAGCTTATCGATCTGAAGGTAGGCCCCACTGCGGACGACGAAATGATGCTCGATTTCATGAATCAGTCGGATATTCCGTATATAATCATCGCAACGAAGGCTGACAAGCTCAATGTTACAAACAGAAAGGCGGCGCTTGAGGAATTAAGAGCGCATCCGCTTGTAAGGGAAGACTGCGAGATAATTCCGTTCTCTGCGCTTGACGGTATGGGAAAGGACGAAGCGCTTCGTGCTATTCTCGCACTTTTGGAGGATAACAAATGATTGACATACTTTTAGGAGACGGTTCGCTTGCTTACAAGGTGTTAGAGCTTCTCCAACATCTGATTATAATTGTAATCGCGCTCACCTTTCACGAGGTCGCGCACGGCTGGGTTGCCAAAAAGCTTGGTGACAACACAGCGGAAATGTACGGACGTCTGTCGCTAAATCCCCTGAAGCATCTTGATCCTTTGGGCTTCCTTTCGATGTTTCTCGTTGGATTCGGTTGGGCAAGACCCGTTCCGATACGTGCCGGCAGATTTAAAAATCCCAAGCTCGGAATGGCGCTCTCGGCGCTTGCCGGACCTGTGACAAATATTCTCTTGGCTGTTTTCGGTATTCTTATGGCGGAGCTTATCGCGTTTTTCGGCTTGAGGGAATCTTTCATTGGGGATTCTGATTATATATTCAATCTCATTATGGTAGCGGTGAACTTTTTTGCTATGTTCGCAATAATAAACGTGTCGCTGGCTATATTCAATTTTCTTCCTGTTCCGCCGCTTGACGGCTCGCGTGTGCTGTATTCCATTCTGCCCGATAAGCTCTATTTCGGGGTGATGAAATACGAGCAGGCTATATCAGGTATACTCATGGTTCTCCTTATTGTCGGTGTGCTTGATGTTCCGCTGTCTTTCTTGGTTGATGCTGTACTGCGCGCAGTGGATTTCATAGTTCCGCTTGTGCGTATATTCTGATTCTATTTTGAGTTATTTTCGCATATTCCACCAAAGCATTCAGAGGTGTTGTAATGGAAAACATAACATACAAGCTTGAAGCGTTTGAGGGACCTCTCGAGCTGCTTCTAACGCTTATTGAAAAGAATAAGGTTGAGATAACCGATATACCTATAGCCCTCATCTTCGAGCAGTATATGGAATATATCGACCTCATGCAGAGTATGGACATGGAGGTTGCGGGCGAGTTTATCGTCATGGCGAGCGAGCTTATGCTCATAAAGAGCAAGATGCTCCTTCCCAAGCCCGAGGATGAAACCGAGGAT
>JAZTXD010000118.1:0-1295 GCA_045636265.1 Candidatus Flemingiibacterium sp. | reverse complement strand
GTGGAATCGTCGTTGCTCAACGGATAAAAGGTACTCTGGGGATAACAGGCTGATAGCGCCCAAGCGTCCATAGCGACGGCGCTGTTTGGCACCTCGATGTCGACTCATCACATCCTGGGGCTGTAGAAGGTCCCAAGGGTTAGGCTGTGCGCCTATTAAAGTGGTACGCGAGTTGGGTTCAGAACGTCGTGAGACAGTTCGGTCCTTATCCTCCGCAGGCGCAGGATATTTGATGGGATCATTCCTTAGTACGAGAGGACCGGGAATGACTGACCTCTGGTGTTCCGATTGTGACGTCAGTTGCATTGTCGGGTAGCTATGTCGGGAACGGATAAGCGCTGAAAGCATCTAAGCGCCAAGCCCACCCAAAGACGAGATATCCCTCCCCGCAAGGGGCTCAAGGCTGGTCGAAGACTACGACCTCGATAGGATGGATGTGTAAGTACAGCAATGTATTCAGCTTACCATTACTAATCAGCCGTGAGGCTTAGCCACCGTTTTTCTCATTGTTTCAAGCCCTTGAAGCTATGAGAAATTCGTGGTCCCTCTTCTAAAAAACATTTACTTAAGGTTTTTTCTAACGGACTTACTTTTCTTCTTTGGAATATTTTCCGGCGCCCATGGCGGAGGAGTCACACACGTTCCCTTCCCGAACACGGTAGTTAAGGCCTCCAGCGGCGATGGTACTGTAAATTTGACTATGGGAGAGTAGCACGGTGCCGGAAATTTTTTTACTGAGAGCTGATTGCTTCGCACACAATCAGCTCTCTTTTTTTTTGTTTTTGGCGGTAAAATACGCGCCTTGCTCCTGCGCGGCTCGGTCACGGACCGGCAGTCCGCTCCCTCGCTGCTCGTCGCAAAACACGGATTTTACACGCCAAAAGACAAAAAAATAGCAGGCTCCTCGCGCCTTGCTCCTGTGCAGCTCGGTCACGGAGCGGCAGTCCGCTCCCATTGGCGCTCGTGCAAAATCAGTCCATGTTTAGTACACTGCCAACTTTTGTCGCGCTTTTTCTTTTTGAGCGCAGCTCAAAAAGGAAAAGCGAACATAAAAAGGTATATACTGGGGAGAGGTGTGCTTAAGGGGGATTGAGTGCGATGAGGCGGGATTTGAGTGTGCAGGAGTTTGCTCAAAAGAGGGCGTACAAAGTGTGCATCCGGCCCCAGGCACCCTTCCTCATGGAGTGTGCCGAAGGTCGTGGTGCAGTGTGCCGATCGTAAAAAAAAGCCCCGGAGAAATCTCCAGTATCAGAAAAATAAATATTTATACCCGGCATTGCTTCAGGAGGGGGAGG
>JAZTXD010000117.1:0-17588 GCA_045636265.1 Candidatus Flemingiibacterium sp. | reverse complement strand
AGAGCGAAGCAAATGCCGACCTTGAGCGCATGCGGGAGCACCGCATTACCTACGGCGATGTAGAGTGTTCGCACGTAGGCGCGCGAATCTTCCTTTGAGCGCGCCGACCGAGCAAGGAAAACGGGGGAGTCCAAGAGGGGGTAGAAAACCATCGCGCAGCGTTGGTTGTCTACCCCCTTTTGTGTTAGCCATCGACGATGCGCCGAAAGACACAAAAAGTCCGACAGAACAAAATCTGTCGGACTTTCTATATTACTGAGGCTTAACCTCTTCCATGATGAACGCCTCGAGAATATCGTTTTCCTTGATGTCGTTGAAGCGCTCGAGTCCGATACCGCACTCAAAGCCCTGTGCAACTTCCTTCGCATCGTCCTTGAAGCGCTTGAGTGAAGAGATCTTATCCTCGAAGATCACAACGCCGTCGCGGACTACGCGGATCTGCGCGTTTCTACTTACCTTACCGTCCTGAACGTAGGAACCTGCAATAGTTCCGACATTGGGCACGTGGATAGTCTGACGAACCTCGGCGTGACCGAGTACAACTTCCTTGAACTTCGGCGCGAGCATACCCTTCATAGCCGCTTCGATCTCTTCGATGCACTCGTAGATGATGCGGTATGTGCGAATCTCAACGGACTCTCTGTCCGCCTTGTCGATAGCGCTCTTGTCAGGACGCACGTTAAAGCCTACGATAAGTGCATTGGATGCAGCCGCGAGCATTACGTCGCCCTCGGTGATTCCACCGACAGCGGTGTGGATAATGTTCACGCGAACCTCTTCGTTAGTCAGCTTCATAAGCGACTGCTTAACTGCTTCCGCAGAGCCGCCGACGTCTGCCTTAACGATGATGTTAAGGTCCTTAACACCCTCGGAGATCTGTGCGAAGAGGTCGTTAAGGTTAACCTTTGCGTTAGCCTTGAACTGTTCGTCCTTCGCTTTGTCACGGCGCTGTTCTGCCAGCTCACGAGCCATGCGCTCGTCTTCAACAGCCGCGAACTCGTCACCCGCCTCAGGAACCTCGGCAAGACCGATGATCTCAACGGGAACGGACGGGCCTGCAGTTTTAACGGTTCTGCCCTTATCGTCGGTCATGGCACGTACACGTCCTACCGAAGTACCTGCGATAACGATATCGCCTGCGTTAAGTGTACCGTTCTGAACAAGTACCGTTGCAACCGGACCGCGTCCCTTGTCGAGCTTCGCCTCGATAACAAGTCCCTTCGCACGGCGGTTCGGGTTAGCCTTGAGCTCCTTCATATCCGCAACGAGAAGCACGTTCTCAAGCAGATCGTCAATACCCATTCCTGTAAGCGCGGATACGGGAACGCAGATAACCTCACCGCCCCACTCCTCGGGAATAAGGTCGTACTGTGTTAACTCCTGCTTAACGTTGTCGGGGTTAGCCGCCGGCTTATCCATTTTGTTGATAGCAACAACGATGTCAATACCTGCCGCCTTTGCGTGGTTTATAGCCTCAACGGTCTGCGGCATGATACCGTCATCCGCCGCAACAACGAGAATCGCGATATCCGTAGACTTCGCACCTCTTGCACGCATTGCGGTGAACGCTTCGTGACCGGGAGTGTCGAGGAATGTGATGTCACGTCCCTGAACGTTTACGCGGTACGCACCGATAGCCTGAGTGATTCCGCCTGCCTCACCGGAGGTAACGTTTGTGTGACGGATAGCGTCGAGAAGGGATGTTTTACCGTGGTCAACATGTCCCATTACGCACACAACAGGGCTTCTGGGCTGGAGATTTTCCTCGGTGTCTGCCGCTTCGTCGAAGAGCTTCTCTTCGATAGTGATAACAACTTCCTTGGTAACCTTTGCACCAAGCTCGTCGGCAACGAGATAAGCAGTATCGTAGTCGATAACCTCATTTACGGATGCCATAACGCCGAGCATCATAAGCTTCTTGATAACTTCACCTGCGGTTATCTTAAGACGGGATGCAAGCTCGCCGACACTGATCTCATCGGGAACAGTGATCTGAAGCGGCTGCTTCTTTGCGCGCTCGATGCCCTGCTTACGCATCTTTTCCATAGCCATGCGCTCTTTTTCACGCTGGCTGTTACCGTCACGGTTGTTCTGCTTCTTGAGTTTCTGCTTCTGCGCGCGTCCGTCAACACCGGTGTCCGCAGCGAGATTTTCCAGACGCTCGTCATACTTATCAAGGTCAACAGTGGTGGTACGCATATCTACAACGCGGCTCTCGCCGGGCTTCTTCACGCCGTTCTGCGGACGGGTGTAGGTGTGTACCGGCTCGCGCTTGGACGCCGGCTGACGGCGCTCGTTTCCGGAATCCTTATCCTTGAATCCGCCACCGAAACCGCCCTGGTTTCTGTTATCGCGGTTCTGGAATCCGCCCTGCGGTCTGTCGCCGTTTCTGTTGTCGCGGGGCTGGAAGCCGCCCTGCGGTCTGTCACCGTTTCTGTTGTCACGAGGCTGGAAATCACGGCGCTCGTTCTGTGCACGGGGTGCATCGTTTCTGGGAGCATCCTTTCTCGGCGCTTCAGCCTTGGGAGCTTCCTTCTTGGGTTCTTCTGCTTTAGGAGCTTCCTTTTTGGGCGCTTCAGCTTTAGGCGCTTCCTTCTTGGGGGCTTCAGCCTTGGGAGCCTCTTTCTTGGACTCTTCAGCCTTGGGAGCTTCCTTCTTGGGCGCTTCAGCTTTGGGAGCCTCCTTCTTCGGCTCTTCTGCTTTAGGCGCTTCCTTCTTGGGTGCTTCAGCTTTAGGCGCTTCCTTCTTGGGCTCTTCGGCCTTGGGAGCTTCCTTCTTCGGTTCTTCTGCTTTGGGTGTATCAATTACGATCTTCGCCTTGCCGTCGAGATATTCGCCTATATTATCCACCTGCGCCTTTTCGGTGAGTGTGGTCATTATAAGCTCCCACTCATCCGCGGCAAGTGTTGCGGAGTGGGACTTGCCCTCGATTCCGCTCTGTGCAAGCACGTCAAGAACATCTTTGTTTTTAAGACCGAGGTCTTTGGCGAGAGCACTTATTTTAGTCTGACTTTTCTGAGTTGCTGCCATATTATATCAATCATCCTTTCGACTTGGTAATATCAATGTGACGTATCTTCAAAGAGCGCGTATATTCCGTTTATAAAGTTTGCGTCGGTGACGCCCACAACGGCGATATTTGCGCTTTTTCCAATTTGATGTGACAATTCAAGAGAGGTAATCGGAGCGATACACATATCGGCACCGTAATATCTGCAGGCATCGGCGATACGCTTCTTGGTGTTTGCCGACGCATTGTCTGCCACTATTATAAGCGAGAGATTTCCGCGGCGTATTTCGTCACGGCAAAGGTCTGTACCGCATACGAGCTTTCTTGCTCTCGCGGCAAATCCGAGCAGCGACATGAGCTTCTTTTCACATCCGCCCTTCAGCACGTGGAACTCATTTTGGTTCACTGTTTTCTCACTCATTTTCGGCAAGCTCCCCCTCAATGGCGTCCCAGACACTCTCGGGTATTTCCACCTCGAGCGCTCGTTCTATGCATCTGCGCTTTCTGCACTTTTTAAAGCACTCCGCGCTCTTACAAACATAAGCTCCGCGTCCGGATTTTTTGCCTGTGAGGTCGAGTGAAACGCTCCCGTCGGGTGCTCTCACAACTCTCGCAAGCTCACCCTTGGGCTTTGAAGTGTTGCATCCGAGGCATTTTCTCTCGGGCACTTTTTTCTTCGGTCTTGCCTGAATATTTTCCTGCAAAATAAGATTTCCTCCTGAATTTCGGTATCACGATAACATCACACTGATAACATTATCGGATGCCGTTTACTTTCGTGTTTCTGCGTTTAACATTTTATTCTTCATCGGTATCAGCAGAGTCGATAATTGCCTGCTTTGCCGCCATTTCAGCCTCAAGAGCCTCACGGGTTTTGATATCGATCTTGAATCCGGTGAGTCTTGCCGCAAGACGTGCGTTCTGACCTTCCTTACCGATAGCAAGCGAGAGCTGGTCTGCGTCAACAACAACACGGCAGGATTTTTCGGAATCAAGCACAACGTCCTTTACGGTTGCGGGCGAAAGTGCCGCACTGATATATTCGACGGGGTCTTCGCTATACTTAACGATGTCGATCTTCTCACCGCGAAGCTCGTTTGTTATAGCCTGGATACGCATACCGCGATTACCGATGCACGCACCGATAGGATCAACATTAGGATCGCGGCTCATAACAGCCATCTTTGTTCTGGAGCCTGCCTCACGGGTGATGGACATAATAACAACGGTTCCGTCCTGAATTTCGGGGATTTCAAGCTCGAAAAGGCGCTTTACAAGTCCGGGAGCAGTTCTGGAAAGGGAAACCAGCGGTCCGCGGAGAGTTTCCTTCATAACCTCGGTAACAAACACCTTTATGCGGTCGCCGACGTTAAAATGCTCGCCGGGGATCTGGTCCATCTTCTTGAGATAAACCTTGCTTGTTCCGGTATCTACGAGTACATCCTCGTTCTCGGGGTCAACCTTATCAACGATAGCGGTGATGATCTCCTCTTTCTTGGACTCGTATTCTTTAATCATCATAGAGCGCTCCGCTTCACGGATACCCTGGATGATAACCTGCTTTGCGGTCTGTGCGGAGAGTCTGCGGAAGTTTTTGGGCTTGAGCTCAGTTTCGCAAACACCGCCGAGAGAATATCTCTTGTTAACCTTGCGAGCCTCCTCGAGAGTGATCTCCTGATCCTCGTCGGTAACCTCTTCAACGATATTCTTCTGCTCAAACATACGTATGCTGCGCTTATCTCTGTTGATATCAACGCGCACATTAACAAGACCGTCGCGGTCACGCTTATAAGCGCTTATAAGCGCTGCCTCAACACGCTCAAGCATATAGTCAACGGATATGCCCTTTTCTTTTTCAAGAAGTTCGAGCGCTTCAAACAATTCGGAATTCATTTTTGTAACCTGACCTTTCGTTTATTTTAAAAATCGTATACAGTTTTTGCTTTTGCCACGGCATCGTGCTTAACGGCAACATCCTCCCCGTCAATCTCGAGGGTAATGACACCGCCCTCATATCCTTTAAGGATACCGACAATTGCTTTTTTGCCGGGGCAGGCCTCAATAGGCGCGAACAGACGAAGCTCCAGCTTCGCTCCGATGAGCACCTCGTAATGCCAATCGTACTTAACGTCACGTTCAACACCCGGGGACGAAACCTCAAGGTGATACGCCTCCTCAATGGGGTCAAGCTCGTCGAGCAGAGGATCGATCGTGCGGTGCACCTTTTCGCAGGCAAGAATGTCGACGCCGTCGGCATGGTCAATGGTGAAGCGCAGGAAATAGTCAGCGCCCTCCTTGACATATTCGATATCCCAAACGCTGTATCCAAGCTCGTTGATAACGGGCTTCAGCGCCTCGGTAACGGTAGCGACTACGTTTTTTGATGATCTTTTATGTTTCACGTAATTTCTCCCCTCACCGCTCCAGCGGCATAAATTAAGAGTGGGCTTTGTCAACCCACTCTCCTTTTATTTAATTCTTACTATAACAGTATATCACAAAAATTCTGAAAATGCAATAGTTTTGGAAAATTTTTTTGAAATTTTCAAATCGATCTTACTCGTGCCGCGATGCACTACGCATTCGCTGTTTGCGCATCATTTATAAAATAATGCAGATAAGCCCTCCGCTTCCTTCGTTTATGATGCGTCCGAGCGTTTCCGAAAGCTTGGCGCGTGCCTCCTCGGGCATGTGTCCGAGCTTCGTGTGAAGCCCCTCGTTCACGAGCTGGTGAAGCGTCTTGCCGAACATGTTCGACTGCCATATCTTCGCCGGATCCTCCTCGAATTCGTGAAGCATATACTTCACAAGCTCCTCAGATTGCTGTTCTGTTCCAACGACCGGACTGATCTCCGTTTCGATATTCGCCTTTATCATGTGGATGCTCGGCGCTGATGCACGAAGACGTACACCATAACCGCCAGATTGCTTGACTATCTCCGGATCCTCCAGATGCAGATCCGCTGTTTCCGGCATGACGATGCCGTATCCCTTTTCCTCAACATCAGCAAGTGCCAACGCCACACGGTCATACTTCTGCTTCATTTCGGAAAGCTCACAAAGAAGTCTGATAAGCTTCTCCTCGCTTGAAACGTCAAATCCGCAAAGCTCGCTGACCGTCTTATAATATAGCCCGTCGCAAAGCTCCAGCGATAGCTGTGCCGTGCCGCGACCGAGATCTATTCGGTCAACTCTGACACCCTTCACATACTCATTATCGCCCACATTGGTGAACACACGCGATATCTCGCCGATCTTACTCACCTTCGCCGCACGTTCCATTACAAACGAATTTATCTCCGTGCGAAGCTTATGTGCACCGTCAAGGGCGTTAAGCCATTCGGGAAGGTCAACTTTAACCTCGCACACGGGAAATTCGAGCAGAACAAGCTCAAGAATGTGCCGTATGTCATCTCCGTCAAGTCGCAGACAGTTCACAAGCGCAACCGGTGCCGCGTACTTTTCCTCAAGCTCATACGCAAGACGCAAAGCGTCCTCGTTCTCGGGATTTGCTGTGTTGAGTATGATCGCGAACGGCTTGCCCGCCGCCTTAAGCTCGCGTACTACACGCTCTTCCGCCTCAACGTAGCTCTCGCGCCCAATCTCGCCTATACTTCCGTCCGTGGTTACAAGCATGCCGACAGTGGAGTGCTCGGTTATAACCTTTCTCGTGCCAAGCTCTGCCGCACTTGCGAACGGCATCGGCTCTGCCTGCCACGGTGTATGTACCATTCTCGCATGCCCGTCCTCGATATGCCCGATAGCATCGGGGACGATATATCCAACGCAGTCCACCATTTTGACCTTCATAACCGCGTTGTCGCCGATAGTAATCTCCACCGCTTCATCCGGGATAAATTTCGGCTCGGTGGTCATAACGGTCTTACCGGCGGCGCTCTGCGGCATCTCGTCCCTCGCACGCTCGCGTTCATGCTCGTCACGTATACCGGGAATGACGAGCGTTTCCATAAACTTCTTGATAAATGTGGACTTTCCCGTACGCACGGGACCGATAACGCCAAGATAGAACGCCCCGGCGGTCCTCTCGGCTATATCCTTGTAAACCATAGTGTCTTGCATAATATAATCCTCCCTTAGATAGATACTGTCACATTTATATTCAGCGATTTCAATAAATATGACAGTGATCGGCGGCTTTGCCGCCGAGGTTACGCATAAAAGAGGGGACAGACAACCAGCTGCGCAGGTTTTCTATCCCCTCTTAGACTCCCCAGTTTTCCTTGCTTTGCGCCGGAGGCGCTCCCCGGCGCTCAAAAAAGATTCGCGCTGGAAACTGCGAACACACCGCCCACAATATAGGCACCGTTCTATTCCACCAAGCGATAGAGTGGAGCGGTTCATTTTCGGCAACCGCTTCACCGGCGCGAATCTTTTTTGAGCGCGAGTCGGGCGCCAAGGGAAAAGTGAGGGAATTCAAAAGGGAGAGGAAAACCGTAGGTTGTCCTTTCCCTTTTGCGTTCTCCTATACGCGCACGGCGATGCGCTGTACGTGATCGGCGCTCATGAGAGCGCCGAGGTTACGCATAAAAAGAGGGGATGTACAACCAACTGCGTAGGTTTTACATCCCCTCTTAGACTCCCCTGCTTTCCTTGCTTTGCGCCGGAGGCGCTCCCCAGCGCTCGAAGAAAGACTCGCGTTGGATAGTGCGAACAACGCGCCCACATTATAGGCACTGCTCTATTCCACCAAGCGATAGCTTGGAGCGCCTCATTTGCGATTACCGTGTCACCGTGCGCATATCCTTGCGTGCGCGCAGGTGCAAAACAAACTTGCGCATCGCCGCGCACATATACGTTGCCGGCAGGCACAGCAAAAACCAAAGAAACGCATACAGCGGGCATATCTGCCCGAAAATATTAAACGGCAGCGAGGAATAGTCCCACACATTCCAATCAAGCAGCATGTTCACAAGAAAACCGACCGTCAGCTCACAAAGCGATATCATCTCTGTATCGGCAAGACAGCGCTTCCACCGCGGCGCATTGCCGTAACGCTCCTCAACAAAATATATAAACGCCAAACAAGCGCCCCCCGTAAGCATCATAGTCCAATGTGTACGCCCTCTCCAAAGAAGCTCTATAAGCGCGTATCCCACCGCGCCTACAGTAAATACCGCCGCATATTCAGCCGCTCGCCGCATAATAATTCCTCCATATATAAACAGTACAACTATAATTGACACAACAGACCGATATTATACGCTCCCCGACAAACAAAAAGCACTCCGGCAATAAACCGCAGTGCTTTTATTTCAATTACATCTTGACATGCTTATATGCGCCTATTTCCTGCATAACCTGTGCCTCACGCGGATTTGACGTGAACACAATGCTCTGCATTCCGGCAATGTGTACGAGCTTCAGCATAGCGCCAAGTCGCGTATTGTCCTGGCGCACGAACGCCTCGTCATACAGCATCGGCGGCAATTCCTTGCGGTAAAGAAGCGACACAAGTGCCATTCGAAGGCTCAGATACGCCGCATCCTTTGTTCCGCAGCTGAGCACGTCTATCGGCTTCGTGCCGTGCTCTGTTTCCACGCAAAGCTCGAGTCCCGCGCCAACGCCGAGCGAGGTATACTTGCCCGCGGTGATATGTCCCATGAGCTTTGCCGTGTCTGCGGCAAGTCGCGGAGATATGCTCGTGCGCAGACTTTCGCTTGCCTGTGATATCTTCTCGGACGCCAGCACATACGCCGCATGAAGCTTTGTAAGGCGCTCACGTTCTGCCTTCATCGACGAAAGCTTATCCGATAAAACAGTAGGATTCTCGGCGCCGGGATAGAGTCCGGCAAGCGTCTTTTCAATCTCATTAACGTGCTTTTCAAGCGAATCCGCCATTTTCGCGGCAAACACCGACTCGCGGCGAAGCTCCGTAATATTTTCCGCATTAATATCGGATATATCTACGGACTCGTTAAGACTCGCTTTGAGCTCCGCCTCATTATACGGCCCAAGCTGTGACTTTATCTGTGAGAGCACGCTCATGTATTTATCGTATTCCACACGCAGTGAATCTGCGCATTTAAGCTTTTCTCTCTGGGCTTCAAGCTTGTCGGCAAGGCCATCAACCTCGCAGGAGTAACGTCCCGTTATCTCCTCTACCGCCGTATCATACCTGCGCCTTGCATTTATCGCCGCAAGAGACGCTATCTTTGACTCTTCAAGCGCACTCGTCTGCTCAGCCTTACGTGCTTCAAACGCATCAAAATCATACCTGCTGTCAATTTCATCGGCATGCTCCCGCTCCTTGCTCGCAAGCACAAACAGTGTTACCGCAAGTGCCGCCACCGCCGCTCCCGCTATCACGGGTACTATACTCAAAGCTCTGCCGATCAAAAGCGGCAAAACACCGATAATTATAAGCGCCAGCGCTATAACAAGTGCCACAACACCAACCGCAGTGTAAGCCTTGGCTCTCGACTTTTTAACATCACGCTCAGCTTCAAGCGCCGCTCTTCCGCCAAGCGCAAGATATTCCTCAAGCTCATCGTCACGTTCTGGCATCGGAGCCTCTTCCGCCGCACGGCTTGCCTCATCCGACTCCTTTTTTAGCGCATCAAGCCTTGCTATATCAGCTTCAAGCTTTCTTACAGAGTCAATGTCAACCTCTGCATTTGCTTCAATCTTGGCACGGAGCTCGTCAGTTTTTGCACTGATCCTTTTTGCACGCGCAAAAAGTCCGAGCAGAGTTCTCGCCTCAAACTGCTCCACCTTAGCGCCAATATCACTCGCCTTTTTGTGCGCTTCACTGTGCTTTTCTTTGAGGTCTGAAAGCTGCGCTTCCTTTGTCAGTATATCGTCATGCACGCGAAGGGCTTCGGCAAGACGCACTTCCATTTTTGCGCACTCCCCGTCAAGCTCGAATAGCTTGCCGCCCTTTTCGTTTTTATGCAGGATAGCCGCACGTGCGCCGTCAAGCTTTGATAAAGCCTTCTGTGTGTTAACGCTCTCATCAGCGGAAAAGAGGATGTTCTCAATTCCCTCGCTCACCTTTGCGCCGCCGGACACTGTGCCGCCAAGCTGGGACACAAACGCCGTCGCCTCGAACATATCCGCACTAACTCCAAAGAACAGCTCACCCGGAGTTGTATCCTCTATAAGTCCGCGTATCGGCATGTTGGTTTCGCCGTCGATAAGCTGCACCACCTCGCTTCTTGCACTGCAGGAACGCTCGATTCGAAGGCTCTTCTCGCCGTCGTTAACAGTGATGCTTCCCGAAAGTCCGCCCGTCTGCCACGATGCCGCGACCTTACGCTCGCGCGGCGGTATTCCGTAGAATATAAACTTTATAAACGCCGCAACGGTAGACTTTCCGCTCTCGTTTCTGCCTTCTATTATATTAACACCCGAGTCAAGCTCAAGCGTGAAATCAGTCAGCTTACCGAATGATTCTATGTGAATTTTCTCAATGTACATATCACACCTCACACATCCGCAATATCACTGCCTGAAAGAGCCGCAAGACCGTACTTCAGCGCCATTGACGCCAGCTCACGTTCTGCTTCGTCCTCGCTCTCAAGCATCGATTCAAGACTGCGGTAAAACTCTCCGCGAAGCGTGGGATCGTTCTTTAAGCTGTCGCCCTTGTCAGGCGGAGTTGTGGCATCGATTATCTCGATACTGCAAACGGACGGGAACTGTCCCTCGAGAAACGCCACAGACGGCTTGCACTCGGCATCAACCGCTCCCACAAGACGTACACGAAGCACCGTATCGTCGCCGTAATGCTCATCCCGAATCAGCTGTGAAATTCTGTCAAGCACATCCGCATTAGACGCCGCACCGCTCACGTCACAGTTTGCGATCTCGTAGCGGCGCTTACAGAAACGCAGGAATTTTGATGCAAGCTTCGGTGTGCTGTTTTTATCAATCGCGGCTGCAATCGCGCCCTTTACTCCAAGCTCGTCAAACCCGCGTCCCTCAAGGCATCCGCTGTACGCAATGTATCCCTCGCCGCACTCCTTCACGCCGTCATACGCATGCCGGTGACCGAGCGCGATATAGTCAAAGCCGCACTTTGCCAACACCTTTGATGAAATCGGACAGTATTTGCTCTCGGTCGCGTCAAGCTCCCCGTGCGCCACGAGCAGATTTATGCGAGCCGGGGACATTACCGAAAATTCTCCGTCTATCGGACACACTTCAAGTGCATCGGATGTGAACGCCCAGCCGTAGACAGTGGTATTTTTATCGGGGAAATCGAAATATTTCACCTCGGGCGCGTCAAACACGAACACATTCTGCGGAAGCTGTGCCAAGCGGTAATAACTCGCGAAGGTGTACGGATCATGGTTGCCCGGCGCGATGATCACACGGCAATCGGGAATGGATGCAAACTCGTGGCACAATAGTGCAACCGTTTCCCTCGAAACAAATGCTCCGTCAAACAGATCGCCCGAAACAAGCAGAAAATCCACCGAGTTCGATTTGATATACATTATAAGAGATGTAAGCGCTGCACGCACATCGTTGCGTCCCGACTCGGCGCGGATAATATCGCGCGCGGAGAGTGGGCTGTCAAGATGCAGATCGGCGCAGTGAAGTATCTTTATCATTGTTAACTCCAAAAATAATCGTTGTAACTATATTATACAACATTTCGCGAAAGATTTCAAGACTCGGGTGAAATAAAAAAACAAACCGCTCTCGTGAGAGAGCGGTTTGAAGTAAAACCTACTTAACTAAATCTTACTGATAGATTACGGTTACAGAACCGTCGGTAAGACCAGCAGCGAGGAAGTAAACAGTCTTGCCACCGTTGATAAGTGCGGGAGTGGTAGAAGTACCGTTAACTTCAGCGTTGTACTTGAAGTTGGTTCCGGAAGCAGGGTTAGGATCGCCCTGTACAGGGAATGCAGTAACAGAAGTTACAGCGTTGTTGTAGCCGATAGCTACATCAGTCATACCCTGGTTGTGGAGAACTACGAAGTTACCGCCTGCGAAAGGTGTGTAGGTAAGAACTGCGTTCTCAACCTTGTCAAGAACTCCGAGAGCTACTGCCTCAGCGAGAGTCATGAAGGTCTTGCTGGTTCTGCCGGGAAGAGGATTCTTGTTGTCATCCTGTCTTACGATTACAACCTTGTTAGCGTCGAGCTCGTAGATAACGTTGGTGTTGGTAGTATCAAGGATTTCAGCGGTGATAATATCAACCTTAGCGCCGGTCTGGAGATCGATAGCTGCGTTAGCGTACTTGTAGTACTTCTCTTCGGTGTACTTAGCATCGGTAAGGCCGAGAGCTGCAGCAGTACCTGCTACGGTTACCTTATCAGGTCCAACAGGAACATATACGATAGAGCTGGAGTTCTCATATGTGCCGAAGCCGTTGAGAGATTCAGCCTCGTAAACGATAACTACGTTTGCGAAGTCACCAGCGGTGATGCCGATCTTGTCAACGAAGATCATGCCCTCAGCGCCGAGAACGATCTGAGCGTTGGTAGGAGCACCAATGTAGGTAGTAACAGTGGTCTTAGCGCCCTCTGCATACCAGTTGGTACCAGCAACCTTGCCGTTTTCAGTTCTGTCGATGAAGTAGAATACGGTGTCCTTATCGGTGAAGATCTTCTGTTCGTAGTTAGGAACAGTAGTAACACCGCTGAGGAAGTTTACAGTGCCTGCAGTTGCAGAAACGGAACCGTCAACGAGACCGAACTCGGTGAGGTCGCCAGGAACGTAAGGATTGAATGCGTCAGCAAGAACAGTGTACTCGCCGTCAGCGTTCTTAGTTGCGTTGTAGATAAGACCCGGATAGAAGAGCTCATCCTTGTAGAGAAGAGCGGAAACTTCCTTGATGGAGAGGTCAGCAACGAGCTGGCCGTCGATCTTCTCGATGAGAGACTGGGTAGCAACACCATTGAGCCAGAGCTTGGTGGTGATGTTGCTCCAAGTAGCGTCGAGGTCTACATCGTTAGCGCCGGTCATGATAACCATGTTGTTTGCAAGGGTAGGAGCAACAGGGCCAGCAACGGGCTCGATGAAGAGGAGGATCGGGTTAGCGCCGAACTTATTGTAGGTGATGTAGTTAACCTGGATACCAACCTTAGCGGTATTGATCCAATCGAAACCGTTGGTAACAGCGAAGTCACCCTTGGTTGCGAAGTTGTTGAATGTAACAGGAGCAACGTCGTCAACGATGAGGTTAGCACCGATCATATCAGCGCCGAGGTTGAAGGTTACGCCATTGCCGATAACCTGTGCAATGTGGTGGTTAACGCCATCGATAACGAAGGTCATTCTACCGTTGGTCTGAACCTGATATCTGGTAGCGTCAACGAGAGTAAGGGTACCCTGCTTAACTTCAGCAGTGTCGATAACCTTAACAGTCTTGGTTGCGGTGTTGTAGGTGTAAGCGTAGAGAGTACCAACGCTCTGAACAGAAGTGTCAGTGAAGGTGATCTCAGAAAGCTTAACGTTGTTGCCAACAGCAGTGATGTTGTTTACAACAGTGTCAGCACCAGTACCGGAAGTGGTGTAGGAAGACATGTAAACCTTGTTTACAAATACACGGTCGTAGTTGCCGTCCTTGTTATCATCGAAGCAGTCGAGCTGGTAAGCCAGGTAGCTTGCGATGGTAGCAGCGGAGAGAGCATCGTACTTGGTGTACTCAACCTTATCAGTTACAAAGCCCCAAGCCTCGAGAGCAAGGTCTTCGCTGATAATGGTGTTTGCATTGAAGATCTTAGTGCCAGCTGCGTTGTAGCCGTCAACAAGTGCTGCATAGTACTTGAGAGTGGAACCGCTGAACTGGAAGAGACGAGCAACAGGAGTACCCTGGATCTCGTTCTTGCTGTTACCGTAGTATACGTTGCCAGCAACGTCGGTAACGAGAGTCTTAGCAGTAGGAACTACGATACCGTCGCCAGCGAGAACAACTACTTCATTTCTGAGAACGTTGTTGCTGATAGCGGAAACGATGTCATAATTCTTGTCAAGCTTAATGGTGTTGGTAGCTGTAGCAACGCGGTCGCTAGCCTGTCTGAAGGAGTCAGGAGCTTCGCCGAGCTTAGCCTCGTCGAACTTACCGGTAGCTGCATCGTAGTTGATGAGCTCTACAGCGTAGTTGAAGTACTTCTCAACATCAGCAGCCTCGATACCGAGCTGGTCGTTGGTGAGGTAAAGAACTTCGCCGGAGGGAACACCGTTTACGAGGGGCTGAACGCCAACGTAAACAACGTCCTTGTTAGTAACAGCCTTGTAAGGTGCTACATAGGTCTGCTTGGGAGTGCAGCTGATTACGAAGAGGTCAGTGGTTCTAACAACTACGCGATCAAAGTACTCAGCAGCCATGGTGAGACCGTTCTCACGAACAACATAAATCATGTTGTAGATGATCTGAGCGGTTTCAGCTCTGTCAAGAGTAGTGTCGAGTTCGTAAACTGCAACATTCTCGGTGAGACCAAGCTCAGCAGCCTTCTTGAAGTATCCCATAGGATACTCGAGGTCGTTGAAGCCGAGTGCACGAACTGCCATAGTAAGAGCGTCGATGTAAGCGATGTTGCCAGCGGGATCGAAGGTCTTAGCGTCGCGACCTCTGATGATGCCGTTAACATAAGCGTAGGAAATAGCGCCCTTGAAGTGGTCTGCGGTTACGTCGTCAAATATCTTAACGCCGTTTGCCCATTCGTCGTTGTCAACGATACCGGTGGTAGCGCGAGCAACGAGAAGAGCCATCTGATATCTCTGTACATCAGCATCGGGGCTGAATGTGGTCTCGGTGGTTCCTACGATGATCTTCTTCACTGCGAGGTCGTTGATAGCCTCTGCATACTGATTGTCAGCAGCAACGTCAGTGAAATCAGCGGAAACCACTGCAGCAGCGCTTACTACCATGATCATAGCGAGCACTAATGCAAGAAACTTCTTAAGATTTCTCATTGTGTTTGTTCTCCTTAAAAATATTATTTTCGGTTAGATCTTCCAAGGCAACTATTTCCTTTGGCGGTGACATCCGGTCTCACTCGAATATCCTTCACAAAAGGGGACAGTTTTACCCAAACAGAAGATTTTCCCTGTACATATGATACTACAAGCCCCTTTTTTTTGCAATAGGTTTGATTCCTTTGTTATGTATTTGTAATTTTAAATGGGGTTTAATATTACACCGAGGCCATCGTTATACGCTTGATAAACCGCCAAAAAAGCTCGGCGTAGCCTATCTTTTCGGCACTTTCGGATGCGGTTATCGGAAGTGTAAGAAAATTTTCGCCGTCGAGCGAAAATTTCACCTGTCCGACCTCATCTCCCGCCAAAACCGGCGCGAAAACTTCTTCAGGAAGATAAATTTCCTCTGTAATACGCGCACCCTCTCCCTTTGCAAGCACCAACGACTGCGAAGGCACGTTAAGCTTCAGAGAATCCACCGCCGCGCCCACCACTTTTACCGATTCGGGAAGCGATGTGGGAGCAAGAGTTACGGTTTCAAAGTTCGCGAAGCCGTAGTCGAGCAGTTTTTTCGCAGTTTCGTTGCGTTCGTCACGGGTAGGCGACGCCATTACTACGGCGATGAGCTGCATGCCGTCGCGCCGGGCCGTAGCGGAGATGCAGAACTTCGCCTTTGAAGTCGAGCCGGTTTTGAGTCCGTTCGCTCCGCGGTAGAAGCGGATGAGGCGGTTTGTGTTGGTAAGCCCGAACGCGCCGCCGCGGATACTGTCCATCCAGATAGAGGAAAACTCAAGTATGCGCGGATGCTTTGTTATAAGCTCGCGCGACATTATCGCAATATCCCTCGCGCTCGTGACGTGCCCGTCCACATCATCGTCAAGACCGTTGGTATTGAGAAAGACCGTGCTCTTCATGCCAAGCTCGGCGGCGCGCTCGTTCATCATCTTTACAAACGCTTCCTCGCTGCCGGCAATTGCCTCTGCAAGCGCGACTGCCGCATCGTTCGCGCTCGACACGACTACGCACTTCACCATTTCCTCAACAGTCATACTTTCGCCCGGCTCGAGGAATACCTGCGAGCCGCCCATCGACGCCGCATATTCAGACGTGGTAACAGTATCCGTCCACGAAATGCGCCCGGAGTCGATTGCTTCCATTATAATAAGGAGCGTCATTATCTTGGTGACGGATGCCGGCGGCAGCGCTTCGTCGGCATTTTCCTCGAGCAGTACCCTGCCCGTGGACGCTTCCATAAGGATATACGAGCGTGCGCTGTACTCCTCGGCACAAACGGGAACGGACAGCAGCGTGCATAATATAATAAATAATGTAAGGATTCGCTTTTTCATAATAATCACCTCGGTGATATATATGAAATGGAAAATAAAATAATTACTTTCCGCGAATCCTTACATTTATATATTATTTATTCTCAAACATATCCGCAAGCCGTCTTACAGAATCATAAAGAAGCTTCATTCTCTCGAATGCAGTTTCGGCTGTGTATCCGATATAGTGCTGGTCCGCCTCAAGCGTGAAATATCCGCTATAACCGATCTCCTTCAGTGCAGATACAACCTCGTCGAAGTTTATATCCATTGTAAACGGCATACGGTGCGAATCGTTAAGTCTGTCGTTATCGTGGATATGCAGTGCCGCAAGACGAGGTCCGAGTGCGCGTATCATATTAGCCGCGCCGTCACCCGAGCCGCGCATCTCCGCGTGACCGATATCGAGGCAGGCGACGAGATAATCGTCGCCCACCGCGTCAAGATGAGCGTTGAAGCTCTCGCTCGTTGCACACGCGGCAAATGTGGAGCAGCCCTTCTCCTTGTCCCAGTTCCACATGTTTTCCGCGGCTATCTTTACACCGCATTCTTTTGCAAACGGAAGAAGCTCAAAATACATCTCCGCGTTTTCTTCAGCTGATTTGTTATTATCGGGATGTATGATGCAAATTTTGCCGCCGGCTTCCGCGGTACATTCTATCGCGCGTTTGAGCATTGCGCGTATTTCCGGCACGCGTACCGGATACGGCGCGTGCGACTGATTGCACACGATACCGTTGTCAAGACCGATCTGTCTTAACTTTCGCGCGTATTTGAGATAGTCGCCGTTTGCAAGCGGATGATCGCTCGGAGCAGCGGAACGTGTACGAGGATCATACGGGCACATACCGCGCATAGTGAAGTCCCACGCATCAAAACCTGCCTTGGCAATATATTCAACGGCACGTTCCTCGCCGATAAGCTTGGCAACCGATTCAATTTCGGTGGATGTTTTCATAATATTATCTCCTTTCAAGCACAAAGCAATTTCACTTCACGAACATGAAAAGCAGCGGAATCGTCAGAGCAGACAGCAAATGGGAAACCACAGTCATGCCTGCCGCGATCGAGGTATCCTTTCCGAGTGCGCTGGGAATAACGATTGTATTGAGCCCAAGCGGTATATCCACAAGTGATACAGCACAGCTTATCAGAAGAAGGCCCCACGCCGAGCTTATTTAAGCATCGACTTCCAAAGTTCACCTTTATTGTATCATGACCGCATTCCTTTGTCAAGGTGTGGAGAAACAAAAAAGGCGCACACTCGGTGCACCTTTATATGGTGGAAGCTACAGGGCTCGAACCTGTGACCCTCTGCTTGTAAGGCAGATGCTCTCCCAGCTGAGCTAAGC
>JAZTXD010000116.1:0-1596 GCA_045636265.1 Candidatus Flemingiibacterium sp. | reverse complement strand
CACGGAATGCAGTCACGTCCTCAGTGGTGTGAAGCTCGTACCAGCTCATAAGACGAATCTCACGGCAATAACGATCGTTGTTGATCGCCTCCTGCGCGAAATAGGGTGACGCGATCTCATATTTCGGCGGCATTCGTTGTTCCTTGGTAATCGGATCATCATACGGAATGCCCATCAACTCAAAGAAGATCATAAACAGTATCTCGATAGTGGAATACCGTTCCAGTGCCTTCATCTGCTTTTCAAGTTCACATGCCACTCGCCTTTGCGGTTTGCGGATATGCGGCACGGGCTCTTTGTGAAGGTTATCTCGGATTCGCCGTTCAATGGCTTCAAGGGTATAATTCGTACCCAAGCTGTCAATACGGACGGGCTTGCTCCAACCCTCGGTGATGACCGAGAGGTGCTTATACTTGCGGTCTCGCACAACAACGTAGCCGAGGTATTCCAAGGATTGCAGGAAATATTTGTAGCTGATATTGCTCCGTATAGCGCGGTCAATATCGTGCCGCAGAATAGATGCGTGAGTAACCTTACCTTGCTTTTCCGCGATCCATATCTGCCTCGGTACTTTATTTGGCATTGGATTTTCAATAATGGATAATTGATGCTGACGGCAAAGTTCGTCCGAAACTCGTCGCAACTGCCTATAGCTACCTTTCTGCCAACGGTATTTCTTGCCGTCCTTAAAGGATACGCTATTGATGACGAAATGGTTGTGCAGAGCCGACGATCCCTTGACGTGGGTTGCCACGATGACCTCAAAGCGGTCACCCCACATTCGCTTGGCAGTCAGTACACCGATCTTGTGGCATTCCTCGGGCGTTAACTCTCCCGGCTTGAAGCTCTGATACCCGTGATATCCGACGATACCGCCTCTCTTGCCGTATCGCTCCTTGGTTGCCGTCATACGCTCATAGGCAAAATGCGGCGAGCAGTTCAGTCCCGTAACGTAATACTGCTTTTCGGTCTTGTCGTTATCGGCAGCATAGGTCAACACGTTCTTAAGATCGTAATCGGGATTGGCGGTTTTGTTTGGATCTTTGACGTAAGCCACCACGTCTCGGATCGTCCCTTCCACAGCCCATAGCGAGGTTGTTGCCATCAGCTCTCACCGTCCTTCGCCTTGTACTTAGAGCGGATAAAGGCGTGAAGCTCATAGCCGACGTCCTCCGCATCCAACGCCTTTTCAAGCCGCCCGATGCAGTTGTAGCAAGTTCCCGCCGCCTGCGAGAGACGGTTCTCGATCAAGGAACGGATATATGCCGACATATCTCCGCCACACCGCTCGGCTTCGCGCTGCAGCTTGGCTTTCAAGTTCGCGTCCATTTTGACCGTGACGCGCTCGGTCATTTTTTCTGTTTTGCTCATTTGTTTATCCTTTCTAAATTGAGGGTATTAGGGATACATCCCTAAAGAAAAAAGCCAATCTCTCGGATTGGCTCAGCAAGCCGGATAACACTTGCTATGCTCGTTAAAGTATCGGACATCGTCCGCCACTTCTCTTAACTGGTGTCCATTGGATCACTTCCTTTCGTTGAGTTTATGTATCAAAGACAAAACAAGTAATACTTGATTGCCAAACAATGAATTGAT
>JAZTXD010000115.1:0-3349 GCA_045636265.1 Candidatus Flemingiibacterium sp. | reverse complement strand
TACCTCAAAGGCGAAACCGACGATCCGTCACCGGACAATAAAAAAAGCCCATCCGAAGTGGATGAGCTGTTAAGTGACCCGGAGATCAGTGCGATGCTCGAACTTTACCGTTCGTGGTCGCCGAGCGAACGCCGCCGCGCGACTTCCTTGTTGAAAGCACTGAAAGAGAGCGAATAAATTCATTTTTCTTTTCATCTGTTAAACCCTTGTAATCTCGAAGAAACTCCAATTCCTTTTGTGTGAGTCCGTTTTTGTTGTTCATATTACTTCTCCGTTCCAACATCTTTGTTGTTGTGTTGTTATTATATACCTTTTTAATGGGATTGTCAAGGGATTTACTGAAAATTAATATATTATTTTGGGAGTGCGTTCTTATTCCCCTTCCCCGAACATAACCCACTTAACATACCGCCACACAGTTTCAAGCTGTCTCGGAGAAGCCGCACGGAGTACATAGCTAATTTTGCGCACCATGGCCTTGCGCTCTGTTTTATTCATGTAGTCACCTCCTTTGATGTACTGAGCACAATTATACACCAGCCGCCGTGGGATTGCAACACCCAAAAATACGAATATCGTCACCCAATATTAAGGTATAGAATATGTCAATTCAGAATATCATTGCTTTAAATATAAGAAATAAGCTCCATGAACGGAACATGACCCAGAAAACATTGTCCGAACTCACCGGTATTACCCGTTCTACACTTGCGCGAATTCTCAGTAATGAGAGTGACCCGTCGCTCGAACAGGGCATACTCATCGCCAAAGCACTCGGTGTATCGCTCGATTCGCTTGCAGGTATTGCCGCCGACAGTGCCGAGAGCACTCCTGTGGAGGTCATGGCCGACACTGCGATAAACGCCTACACAGAGCTTATTGCAGAGCGAGATAAGAACATCGAGTACCTCAATGCGCGTCTGACCGATAAGGAGCAGCTGCTGGCGGCAAAGGATGAAGTCATCGAATTGCAGAAGTCGATTATAGAAAACATGAGGATGCATCTAAATGGCAAACGTCAAGATTAAACAGCTCCCGTCCGGCAACTACAATGCGCTGGTGTACGACTACACCACAGCCGACGGCAAGCGCAAATACAAGAGCATTACAGCATCCTCAAAGAGCGAGGTAAAGCGGCTGATTGCGGTGTTTCTTGCCGATCGTGAAGCACTGCACGAGGAACGCGAGAAAAAAGAAGACCCCGCATACATGACCGTGGGCGAGGCGATAGATAAATATATCGAAAGCAAAAGCAACGTGCTGTCTCCGTCCACCATTCGGGGATACCGGCAGGCGCGGAATTATTCATTCCCCGCTGTAATGACGATGGGCATAAACGACGTAACATCCGCCGATATACAGATCGCCGTAAACGCCGAAGCTGAGCACAGCTCACCGAAGACCGTTCGCAACAAGTACGGGCTGCTTGTGTCGGCGCTGTCAGTGTATGCACCCGACTTAAAAGTAAGAGTTACCCTGCCGCAGAAAGTCAAGCCCGATATTGCCATACCGACCGAGGACGAAATACGCCGGATGTTCGACGTGGTCAAGGATACGGAGATGGAAATACCGCTGTATCTCGGTGCGCTGTGCGGTATGCGCCGCAGCGAGATAGCCGCATTGCGCTGGGAGGATGTGGATTTTAACAACGGTACGATCACCATCCGCGCCGCAAAGGTGCTCAACGAAGACGGCGAGTATGTTGTCAAGGGCACAAAGACAATAGCCGGCAAGCGAATTATACGGATGTTCACCCGTGTGGCCGAGAAGTTAAAAGCCGCAAAGGAAACATCCGAAGCCGACACGGTGATAACACTGCTGCCCGCGCACATCACCGACCGATTCTCAGTAATGCTTGAACGTGCCGGTTTACCGCATTACCGTTTCCACGATCTGCGCCATTACACGGTATCGGTCATGCTGTCGCTGAACATGCCGAAAAACTACATAGCCGACTACGTCGGTCACGAAACCGAGCGAATGATCGACCTTGTTTACGGTCACATTATGGCAACGGCAAAAAGCACATTCGAGGACCGTGTGAACGAGTACTACGACACGATTTTTGCAAATGCAAGATGAAATGCAAGACGAATTTGCAATATTGTTGTTATTATTAGGGTTTTAAGGTGTTATTGACGGGTTCGACCCCCGCCACCGGCACCACCGCAAAACCTCGCTTAAATGCGGGGTTTTCTCTATTATTCAATGCCTACAAGGCTTTTCAAGCGTTTCAAATACATAGCAGGCTTCGCAATTATACAGCCAATACCGCTATTTTACACACAAAATGCAAGATGAAATGCAAGATGAAATACAACAAAAAAACCGGACATCTCTGCCCGGTATACGCTACATTTTCATAGCGGTGACTTTGCCCAACAGATCATGGTACCAATCAACGAAATAGCACTTAAGCTCCTCCGCAACTGGATCCATCGGCTTGTCGCCCGTCATGGCCTTAGCTTTATCGTACCACTCTTTCACGCCGTTGAGCCGCTTCATGGCTTCGTTGTGATGCAGTGCCGCCAGTTCCTTGTTGCCTGCCTTATGCGCGGTCATCGCCCATTCATACTGCATAGAAGCATCCTTCAGACCGTCGGTTATGGTGCGCACCAGTCCGCGCATATTCATTTCAACCATGCGCCCACCGCCTTAAATAATCTTTGTGACGGTAGCATTCGCCGAAACGAGCGTGCCGGCGACGTTTACGGTATAGCCGATCAGCTTGAAGTTGCCGCAGCAGCAGTCGTCGTCGCGGACGGTTACAAGCGACGGGATAGTAAGATTTACTATGCCTGCTGCATCTGCGCTCGCTGTAGCAGTATCGACATCGGAGATCATACCGCTGTCACGGAGCGAGACGGTAACATCACCGGCCGCTGTAGCTTCAAACGAGAAGTTGGCGACGATCATGTAAACGCCTGCATGGTTGAGAGCTATGCCGCCGCTGTTGAGTGTGGTTGTACAGCCCTTACGGGATTTAAAACCGGTAAACGGCAGATCACCGCCGGCGAGTATCGCTGTAGGGTTATTGGAATATACCTGTATCATGTGTTTGTCTCCTTTTAAAATAAAAATGTAGGGAGAGCACTGCCCTCCCTGTACAGGCAGTCTAAAACTGCCCAGCTGATTATCAGATGTTGTTGCAGCCGCAGCCACAGCCGCCTCTGTTGTAACCGTAGCCGCCTACAGCGCACGGGTCACACGGGGGATTCGAGTACCAACGGCCGATCTGACCGAGGATGTACTGCGACTGGTGGTAATTGCTGTTTGCATTGCGTGCCTGTTCAAGCTGATCTCTGAGCCATGGGTGTTCCTGCGCCGCAAGCATACGTCTGGTTTCTTC
>JAZTXD010000114.1:0-44356 GCA_045636265.1 Candidatus Flemingiibacterium sp. | reverse complement strand
TTCCAAAAGTGCATCCGCGCAAAGCGTGAGCGATTCGTAATATCCCTCAAGCTCCCGACGGTGCAGTCCGCCGGAAAGCGCGCTCACCAGGACCGCAAGCAGTACGCAAACGAGCGCGAGGCTTAGCAAAAATGTATAAACGATACGTGTATCTCTTAAATTTTCCCGATTGCTTCTGAATGGACGCATATATTTTCTCCCCATGAGTTTGTTTGAAAATATCATTCCCAAAGCGCGGGCATAATATTATATATAATGAGGATAAAAAATGAATAACACTCAGCAAAAAAATATAAACATAGTTTTAGTCGAGCCGGAAATTCCGCAGAACACGGGCAATATCGCAAGAACATGTGCGGCAACCGGTGCGGCACTTCATCTTGTGCGACCGCTCGGCTTTGAGATAGATGACCGTAAGTTAAAGCGCGCAGGTCTTGATTATTGGGACAAGCTTGATATTACCTATTACGACGGACTTGAAGATTTTTTCAAAAAAAATCCCGACGCCGAATTTTACGCTTTCACAACAAAAGCAAAATATTGCTACACGGATATAAAATATCCCTCTCGCGTGTTTTTGATGTTCGGCAAAGAAACCAAGGGGCTGCCCGAGGAGCTTCTGTATAACAACCCCGAACGCTGTGTCCGCATCCCGATGCGCGACACGCTTCGCTCGCTGAACCTCTCAAATTCCGCGGCAATCGCGGTGTATGAAGTTCTCCGTCAGCGCGACTTCGACGGGCTTCGTCCCGACGGACAGCTGACGCAGTACACCTGGGATGAATAAGATATTATGTATAACCGCGGCGCTCTCATGAGCGCCGACCGCATGCAGCGCATCGCCGTATGCGCAAGAGGAACGCAAAAGGGAAGGGACAACCTACGGTTTTCCCTTCCCTTTTGAATCCCTTTCTTTTCCCTTGGCGCCCGGTTCGCGCCCAAGGTCGCCGATCGGGCTTGCGCCCTCCGGCTCTATTCGCGCCGGTAAAGCGGTGCCGAAAGATACCGCTCCACTCTATCGGTTGGTGGGATAAGGCGGTGCCTTTAATGTGGGCAGTGTGTTCGCAGTATCCAGCGCGAATCTTTTTTGAGCGCCGTGGAGCGCCTCCGGCGCTGGCAAGGAGGACAGGTGGAGCTCGAGGAGGATGAGGAAACTGCGCCAGCTGGTTCCCCATCCTCCTCGAATTAACGCGTCCCTCGGTGCTCTCACGAGCACCGACACAGTGTAGCTACGCCGTGCACACAAAGGCGAACGCAAAAGATACCGTTCCACTCCGAAACGGTATCTTTTTTCTATTAAGCAGCAATTTTCTCGCGCTTGCGCTTTATAAGCTGTTCGACAAGACATGCCGTACTGAACGCAAGAAGCGACACAGCCGAAATAAGCGCGCCGTATTTCACACACCACGGTGAATATTTCATCTCGACAGTATGCTCACCGGGCGTAAGCTCAATAGCGGTAAGACAGTCAAGCACCTCAAAGCTCTCGCAAAGCTCACCGTCAACGTATATCTTCCAGCCCTCGTCATGCGGAATGGTCAGAAGCATATACGGAGCATCCTCGCTCGCAGTAACAGTTCCGATGAAACGGTCGTCTGTGAAGGATTCGATATCATATCCGCCCTCGGCAAGGCGCGGCATTATCTCTTTGAATACTTCTTCATCGAGATAGTAGAAATAGTCCACATTATTCTTCATATAAACTCGGTCTTCCTGAAGCGTCATGCTGAGCGTAAATTCCTCGCCGGCGGTCTGATGGCCGAGAGAAACTATGCGGTAAGTTTCATTGGTGAAATATTCGCCCCACTCTCCGCCGTTGAGCTTGAGGTCAACGCCTCGCTTATAGTCAGTGGGGAAATATATGAAAATTTCAGAGTCATTCACCGGTGTCAGCGAAAATGTCAGCTTTCCCGTGACCGACTTGTTTATCTTGTCATACCGTCTGCATCCGGAAACAACAGACAGCGTTAAGTTATCGAGCGTCGGGCGAATGTTTTTATACGGTTTGAAGAGTTCGATTTCCTCATCCTCACCGAGCATTGCCGTAACCATTTTGTTCATGCGCTCAAACGGTGAGTCTATCTCGCCGAACTCCATCTGCGCAATATCGGACGATACTGTATATCCAAGTGACAAAGCGTACGGGTTCTTGTAAACGGAAATTCCGTTTTCCTCGTCAACAAACACAGCATCGCCGTAAAGCGCACTCATTTCCTCCTCCGACTCGCACATTATATACTTGAGTCCGAGAAGGCTGTCCGACACAGGTGTTCCGCCGAGATACTTCGACCAGTGCGACTTTGAGGAATATCCCATTCGCTGCAAAAAATCGATCTGATTAGAATTAAGCGTGGACGTTGAGTTTGACAGACCGCGAATGTTAAGCGTAAAGTTATCGTTGGTTTTGCGGTGTCCCGTTTTTTCCGCGCGGTAGAAGGATTTATCGTTTTCGTTCATCCAATCCGCCGCGCCTGACCACTTTTCAACGAATTCGATATAAGACTTGCGCGAGCTGTAGTGCACATCATCGTCAAGCGAAATAATGTTGGCAAGGCCGTTTGAGAAAAGCTCCAGGAGCACAAAGATACAAAGCACCGAGGACACAGTTCCGTCAAGCCAGCGCTTGTTGCATCCGCCAAGCAGTATCATATAAGCGCCGATAAATCCGATTGAAAACCATATTGACAAAAGGTCGGGGAGATTTTCATACTCAAGCTTCTGCAGTATCATCACGGTAACACACAGCGCTCCGCCCGAAGCAAGGACATATCGGAAATCGATATCCTCAATATGCTCGAACACCTTATACGCCATAACGATAATGACAAAACAGAACATAAACGAATATCGGTAGTTGAGCCAGTTCGGGCTCTGGAAGCCATGCCATGCAATATCAACAGTGCTTGCGTTAAAGCTTAAGATAAAGAACAGTGCAAGTGCGCCATACGCTATTTTTTTGCGTGCGGTTATCTTTTTGATAAAGAAGAACAGCGGCAAAAGCACCAGCGTCAGTACACCGGAGTATACAAACGGCAGTCCTTCCGGCCTTACGGTGTCGTATGAGCAGGGGAGCATTTTTGCAACAAGGTCAAGAAAGTCAAACTTCTGCTCAAAATTGTAGCTCGGATCAGAGAACGTACTCTTTCCAAAGGAAAGCGAATAGTATGCCGGCAGAATCATTATCGCCGCCATACCCACGGCAATTGCCGAGAAGAGTGCAATTCTGCCGAATGCCTTGAGGAAATGTCTGCTCTCTCCCATGGGATTGCGTTCCTCTTCGGTGGACTTAAAATAATAGAAGAAGAAATAAACCGCAACTGCTATGCACACCATGTATCCGATGTAATAGTTTGAGAACACGGACACGGCAAGCGTGAGCACGAAGAGCTTATATTTTCCGTATCTTACAAGCGACTCGATGCCGAGCATTATAAGCGGGAAGAAGAGTACACAGTCAAACCACATGGTGTTGTGCTGCATAACAACGCCGTATGACGTAAGAGCATACAACACTGAGAATATAACCTCATTAGTAGGCTTTGTGGGATGCGACTTGTGTAGATAGATACACATGTTCATTCCCGAAAGGCCGCACTTAAGAAGGAGTATTGTGTAGAGCGACTCGGTTATCATCCCCTCGGGGAACAGCGCGACAAGCACGCTGAAGGGGCTTGCAAGATAATACGCCACAATGCCGAGGAACTCACCGCCGAGCGCACGCTCAAACGAGTAGAGTATGCCCTGCTCACCGCGCAGAATATCGCGCAGCGCCTCGAAATAGTATACATACTGACCGTTGAGGTCAAGCACCAGCACAGAGTTGTCACCGAACGGCCACACGTCCATTGCAATGTATATGAGCGCCATTACCAATACAGGAAAGAGGAAAGCTATAAAGATGTGACTCATTCCGTCAAAGCGGGCAGCAACACGTCTGAAAAGAGAGTTTTTCTTTTCGCCCGTATTCTCGTCTGCGCCCGAGGTTTCGGGCACAAGCTCTTTGTTTTCGTCCATAATTTTCACCTATACATCCGCGACGGTGTTACCCATCGCTGTTTTCTTCGCTTATTACGCGCTTTATGCTCTTTTCGAGCTTTATTCTCGGCAATGTGAGGTCACGTCCGCAAGAGATGCAGATAATACGTATATCGCTTCCCACGCGCATCACGCGGAAGCGTGTACTGTCCTTATTACACGGATGCGGCTTTTTCATTTCGATAACATCGCCAACGGAAAGCTTCAATATCTGCGTCACGAACTCACCCCCACAGTTTCGTATATGATATAGTATAACACATATTCCATTATTTGTACAGTATTTTCCGAAAAAAACTGCACATACTGATAACATGAAAACCAAATATTGAAAATATTTTTAAAAAACCTCTTGACAAACCCATATCATTGTGATATAATAATCTGCGTTGAATAAATCCATTGGGGATTTGTGTAATGGCAGCACGACAGACTCTGACTCTGTTTGTGGGGGTTCAAATCCCTCATCCCCAGCCAAAGAAATCCGAGAACTCTGTTCTCGGATTTTTCTTTTGTATTTTGTAGCTTTAAGTGCAGCGCATCACCGTTGCGTTTTGCATCCGTTTTTTTGCGAAAATCAAAATAATTTACAAAACCCTATTTATATTTGCGTGCGGATATGATACAATAGTATTAACAATATCAACACTTTGGAGGACATTATGGCTAAATACAGAAGAGGACGCATAAACGAAGAGGTTACACGGGAGCTTTCAAGCATCCTGCGCGAGGTTAAGGATCCGCGCGTTTCCGATGCGTTCATCAGCGTAACTGCGGCAGAGGTCGCAACCGATATGAAAACGGCGAAAATCTACTTTTCCGCTATGAGCGGCGATAAGGCCGAAGTTAAAAAGGGACTTAAGAGCGCTCACGGCTACATCAGAAAGCGTCTTGCGGAAACTCTTAATCTCCGTCAGACACCCGAGCTTACATTTATCCCAGACGATTCTATTGAATACGGCGCTCGCATAAACACACTCCTTAATAAAATCGAGTTCACCGACATCATCGAAGAAGAGGAAAATAGCGATGAGTGAGCTTTCAAACATCACATTTGGGGATGTCTGCGACAAGCTTTACTCGGCATCCTCGGTACTGATACTGACGCACATGCGTCCCGATGCCGACACGCTCGGAAGCGCATGCGCTCTGCGCGAGCTGTTGCTCGGACTCGGCAAGCGCGCAGAGATTATAAACTCCGACCCGATACCGAAAAAGCTCGGTTTTCTCTTTGACGGACAGTCCATGCCCAAAGATGCTCCGAGCGAGGATTTTGTGCCCGACCTTGTTGTGTCGGTGGACGTTTCAGCATCGAAGCTGCTCGGTAGTGTCGAGGAAATCTGGGCAGACAAAACAGAGCTCGCAATTGACCACCATGCACTCGGCACACCGTTTGCAAAGAACACATACGTTGGCGATGTCGGAGCGTGCGGCGAGGTAATTTTCGATATTTTCGAAGAGTTCAAGACTCGCGGATACGATCTTCTCACCCGCGCGGCGGCAACCGCGCTCTATGCGGCGATCTGCTCCGACACGGGAAGCTTCAAATTTGAGTCGGTCAGCGCCGACACCCACCGCCGCATTGCAAAGCTGCACGAGGCAGGAATAAACCACGCGGAGATTGCCAGAAGGCTCTACGATTCAAGACCTATATCGCAGATAATGGCAACAAAAGCGGCGCTCAACGCCCTGCATTTTTACGCAAACGGCAAGCTCGCCGTTATCAACTTCACGCAGGAAATGATGAAGCCCGACAATCTCACACGCGAGGATATCGACGATATAATCACACTCACACGCGGCATCGAGGGCGTCGAGGTCGGCATGAGCATAAAGCAGAATGCAGATGACTTAACGCTTTTCAAGGTGTCCATGCGCTCAAACAGAGTTGCGGATGTGTCAAAGCTGTGCGCACTTTTCGGCGGCGGCGGTCACGTTCGCGCAGGCGGATGCACCGTCAATGCGGCGAATGAAATCGAAGCCGAAAAGATGCTTGTCGAAGCCGTCACACGCGAACTTGAATCGCTCGTTTCATCGGGCGCGTTTGAAGGAGCCGATGCACTATGACGGAGCCTTCGGGAATCATAATTTTAAACAAGCCGGCAGGGTTCACGTCCCACGACTGCGTTAATAAGATACGCCGACTTTATAACACCAAAAAGGTCGGTCACACGGGCACTCTTGACCCAATGGCAACGGGTGTGCTGCCAATTCTCATCGGCCGTGCGGCAAAAGCCGCGGAGCTTTTGGTGTCCGATGACAAAATCTACCGCGCAGGACTGCGGCTCGGTATAACCACCGACACCGAGGACACGTCCGGAGCCACGCTCACCGAGTGTGGGGACATTCCGTCAAAGGAAAGGGTTTATGAGGTGTGCCGAAATTTCGTCGGCGACATAATGCAAACGCCTCCGATGTATTCCGCGCTAAAGGTGGACGGCAAAAAGCTCGTTGACCTCGCAAGGAAAGGTGTCAGCATCGAGCGCGAGGCAAGACCGATACACGTTCACTCCATAGACGTTATCGCCACCGACTCGCCGAGCGACTACATACTCACCGTTCACTGCTCAAAGGGCACGTATATACGTACTCTCTGCGCCGACATCGGCGCAGCACTCGGATGCGGCGGCGCTATGAGTGCGCTCGAACGGCTTAAAAGCGGCAGCTTCAAAATCGAGGACTCGCACACACTCGATGAGCTTGAAAATCTCTCTGTTGAGGAGCGATATGCGCTTCTCATGCCAACGGAGTCGCTTTTCTCGGAGCTTGAGTGCGTCAAGCTTGCGCCGTTTTTTGAAAAGCTTTGCCGCTCGGGAAACGAGATATACCAGAAAAAAATCGGATGTTCGTATCCCGTTGGTACTCGCGTGCGAATATCGGGAGCTGACGGATTTTTCGCTCTCGGCGAGGTGCGCGAATTTGAAGCCGGAAGCGCAATAAAAGCAATAAAACTCTTCAGCTTGTGAGGCAAATATGGCTTTTACCACAATTACCGCCGACAATGGCGTGAAATTCTTAAAATCGGATATTCTCCCCGTAACGCACGGATTTTCCACCAGAGTTGGCGGAGTGAGCACGCACACGCACACATCCTCGCTCAATTTAGCCTTCGGACGTGGGGATGATGATGCGACAGTGCTCGAAAATCTCGGCATTTTCGCCGATGCGCTCGGCATCGACGCCCGAAGCGTAATCAGCCGCACGCAGATACACTCCACGAAGGTAGTGTACGCCACCGAAGACATGCGCGGCGAGGGTTACTACAAGCAAACCCCCGAGGGATGCGACGGATATGTCACCGACAGAGCCGGTGTTGCGCTCGGCGTTAAGAGTGCCGACTGCGTCCCGATACTTTTCTGTGACGCAGACGCGCACGTTATCGGCGCGGTACACGCCGGTTGGCGCGGTACGGCATCGGGCATTGCGGCAGAGTGTGTCAGAGCCATGTGTAAGCTTGGCGCCGATGTCAAAAGCATCCGCGCGGCGATAGGTCCGGCGATACACTTCTGCTGTTATGAGGTCGGCGAGGATTTCGTAAAATCCGTCACCGAACTTGCCGGTGCTGATATGGTGCGTGAGTTCATACGTAAGCTTGACGGAAAGCTCCACGCGGACATCGTGGGAATGAACCGCCGTATTCTGCTTGAATCCGGTGTATCCGAAAAAAGCATCGACACCTGTCCTCGCTGCACCTGCTGTGAGCCTGAAAGTTTCTATTCACACCGTTTTTCAAAGGGAATACGAGGTACTATGCTGTCTGTTATAGCCCTGTAATGTGACGCTATTGTGAAGAAATGCGGAAAGTTTTGCGATTTATTGCTTATATAATGTAAACGTTCAAGATTTATTAACATTATTATGATATACTTTTGTCGTGTCCTTTTGGGCACGACAGTTTTTTATAATAAACATCACCGCATAATCGGGAGGAAATAAACCATGATTCAAGTAACAAACCTGATAAAGCGGTTCGGCTCGAAATTTGCAGTTGATGACATCAGCTTCTCCATAGGTGAGGGCGAGGTCGTCGGCTTCCTCGGACCGAACGGCGCAGGCAAGTCCACCACAATGAATATCGTAACGGGATACATGTCTTCCACATCGGGAAGCGTATCTATCGGCGGAATTGACATTCTCGACGATCCCGCAGGCGCCAAAAAGTTCATCGGCTATCTGCCTGAACAGCCGCCGCTTTACATGGATATGACCGTTCGCGAATATTTAAACTTCGTATACGATCTCAAGGGCTGTGTGCTCAACCGCAAAAAGCACCTTGAGGAGATCTGCCGCGTGGTTAAAATAGCAGATGACTACAACCGCGGCCGTCTTATCAAAAACCTTTCCAAGGGTTATAAGCAGCGTGTCGGTATCGCGCAGGCGCTCATCGGAAATCCGCGCCTCATCATCCTCGACGAGCCGACCGTCGGTCTTGACCCCAAGGAAATAATCGAGATCCGCTCGCTTATCCGCAATCTCGGAAAGACACATACAGTCATCCTCTCAACACATATCCTCTCCGAGGTTCAGGCTGTGTGTGACCGCATACTTATTATAAACTCCGGCAAGCTTATTGCAGACGAGAAGACCGAAAATCTCGTTAACATCCTCGAGGGCACACGCCGTCTTAACGCACGCATCTGCGGTCCCCAGCGCGACATTCTGCGCGAGCTTCGCACCATATCCGATATCACCCGTGCGGAGGTTATCGGCGAGAGAGAAAACGACAGCTTCCTCTATGCAATCGAAAGCTCGTCGGGCGTTGACATACGCAAGCCGCTCTTCAATCTGCTCGCCAAGAACAACTGGCCGCTTATCGGACTTGAAAGTCAGGGTACAAGCCTTGAGGACATATTCATCTCCGTAATCGAATCAAAGAAAGGCACCACAAACCTCAGCGATATACCGAAGTTTGACATAAAGGTGTCCGATGAGGATTCCAAATCCGCAAAAAATACCGGCAAGGAGGAAAACTTCTGATGTTAGCAATATACAAGCGCGAAATGCAGTCATACTTCACATCTCCCGTAGGCTATGTGTTTATCGCTGTGTTTATATTCTTCAACGCCGGAGCCTTCAGCCTCGGAACGCTCATGATGGGCACAAACAGCAACGTCGGCTCATATTTCAACTACATACTTTTCATGCAGTTTATTTTAATTCCGATACTCACAATGAAAATGTTCAGTGAGGACAGAAGAAGCCGTACTGAGCAGTTAATACTCACCTCGCCCGTAAGTCTTATGGGCATGGTGTTCGGCAAATTCCTCGCCGCGTTCACACTGTTTGGCGGAACACTCATCATTGACAATCTTATCAACTTCTCACTTCTCTATAAATACGGCAATCCCAACACCGCTACCCTCATCTCGCAGATGGTCGGACTTCTGCTTGTCGGTGCGGCATTCATAGCAATCGGTCTTTTCGTGTCGGCACTCACCGAAAATCAGATCGTTGCCGCATTCGGAACTGTAGGAGTTATTGTTATCTCCCTTATCATCGGTATATTCAACTCGTTTATACCAAGCTACACCGTGCGCTCTATTCTCAGCTGGATCTCCGTTGTAAACCGTTTCTACAATTTCACATACGGCATACTTGATCTGGCATCCCTTCTCTATTATTTCTCAATATGCTTTGTGTTCATGTTCTTAACCGTGCGCATCTACGAAAAGCGCCGTTGGGCATAACCTTGTCCGTCTGCTGAACACACAAAATACTGAATATGTAAGGAAGCGTTTCGGGGGCGATGAAGAATCGCCGCGGGCGCTGCGGTTATAAATTTATGAATCATCAAAACAGACTCGCTAATATGCGTAAATTCAAATACGGCACACTTTCGGTGATACTCGGTGCAGTTGTCATCGCCGCCGTAATAGTGGTAAACGTTGTTTTCTCAACGCTCGCCTACAGCAAAAACTGGTACGTAGACCTCACAAAAGAAAAGATATACGGTCTTACCGATGCGGGACGTGCTCTTCTTGACACTATCGACCCCGAGGCCGAGATCGCTGTTCACTTCTGCTCCCCGTTTGACACACTTGAAGCAAACGGCGCACAGAAAATGGTGTTCGAGCTTGTAAAGCAGATCGCAGCAGAATACGATAACGTAACATACGACTATCTTGACACTGTAAAAAATCCGTCTGCCACGATAAAGTACAAAACCTCAACAACAAGCACGATAACCGCCGACAGCATTATCGTCGAGAGCGGCACAGAATACCGCGTGTTCAAGCTCCAGGCGATGTTCATGATCGACACGCAGACAAACAGTGCATGGGCGTTCAACGGTGAAAAGAAGCTTGTTTCCGCTATGGTTGCCTGCACGCTTGCAGAGAAGCCTATAGCATACTACACCATGACTCACGGCGAATCCCTCTCCCAGTCCATGCTCGAGCTTTTCGCGGAGGCAGGATATGAGGTTAAGGCAATTGACCTGACCAAGGATGAGATCGAAGAGGATGCGAGAGTTATCATCGTTTCCTATCCCCAGCACGACTTCGAGGGCATATCCGAGCTTACAGCCGGAAGAAAGTCTGAAATCGAGAAGATAAGCGATTTCCTCGCAAGCTACGGAAACCTTATGGTATTCATGGCTCCCGGCACAGAGAAGCTCCCCGAGTTTGAGGCGCTCCTCGCAGAGTGGGGAATTGAGTTTGAGGATGCGGTTCTGCGCGATCCGTCAAACTCTATTGACACAAACAACTACGCGATTGTAGGACAGTACTCCACCGAGCAGACACTCGGCGGCTCACTCGTTTCCTCGATCATTTCGTCCGGTACTCCCCCCAAGACCGTACTCTACTATGCGCGCCCGATAAAGCTGCTCTACTCGTCAAAGGATAACCGCCAGGCTTCAACGGCAATATATTCTTCCAAGAGCGCACAGAAATATGTGAACGACGAGCTTGTTGACTCCGGTCAGTATTCGCTCGTAACCGTTTCACGTGAGGCGAGATATATCGACAATATACAGTATCAGTCCAATGTATTCGCCGTGGGCACTCCGCTTTTCGCGGCAGATGCATTTTTGACATCAACATACGGAAACTCCGATATTCTTTACACAATGATGAGAGCTATGGGTAAGAAACAGGTTCCGATCGACCTTGATTTCAAGGTGTTTGAGGACAATTCGCTCGACATCACCACCAAAGAAGCATGGACCTGGTCCGGTATAATCACATTCACACTGCCCGTAGTAACAGTTATAGCAGGTGTGGCTGTATGGCTCAGGAGAAAGCACGCATGATGTACAACGATAACAACAAAGATACAAATAACACGGAGAACAGCGAATCCACGCTGTTCTCCGCCCCCGAAGCCCCCATTGAAACGCTTAACTCAAAGCGCAAGAAAAATCTCGTGAAAAAACAGCGCCGCACAGTTATAGTCCTTGCGCTGATTATAGTCGCGGCACTTCTTGCATACTTTTTCGTTGTGCTTCCTATCGTCAACCATGTTGACGAGGTTCCCGAGGAAACCGTGGAGCTGCTTGAGGGCGAGGTGCTCGGCCCGAACAACCGAGTGCTTATATTTGAGCACTGTTCAAGAAGCGACATCAGCGAAATCGAGGTTCACAACGAATACGGAGAGTTCGGCTTTTCGTATAGTGAAGAGGATAAGGCGTTTTATGTAACCGGTCATCCCAACGCACTCTATGACACGGAGCTTTTCTCTTCATTCATCGTAAGCACGGGATACACAATCTCCACCGAACGCGTCCACAAGGAATGCGACAACATGGCAGAGTACGGACTTGACGAGTCCCAGAACCCCGCATGGTACACGCTCACTACTACCAAGGGCAACAAGCACACGCTTTATATCGGCGACATGACTCCGTCCGGCGGCGGATATTACGTGAGATACGCCGGCAGAAATGCGGTGTATGTGCTGAGCTCAACTATTGGAAGCACTGTTTTGCAGCCGCTTGAAAACATGATAACTCCCCAGATCACCTATCCTATGTCAGAAACCGAATATTTCATGCTCAAGGATTTCACGGTGTTCCGCGGCGAGGAGCGACTTCTTACAATATCCTACTTCAGCGCGGCTGAGCTTACTCCCGAGGAGCTTAAAACCGCATCCGCAGCAGGTGCGTATATAATGCAGTACCCCACAAATTATCCCGTAAACACAGTTAACTACGCACTCGCACTCGAAACGTTCATCGACTTCAAGGGAACAAAAACCGTAAAGTATGCGCCGACCGAAGAAGATTTCGCAGAATACGGTCTTGATGCCCCTGCGTATACCGTTTACTATAAGTTCCAGGGAGTTGAACAGTTAGTTCAGTTCAGCGAGCGCACCGAGGATGACAAATATTACGTTTACTCCCCGATGTTCAACCTCATCACCGAGGTGAGCGCACTCGCTCCGAGCGCGGACAGCGAGGCGCCGGATGTAACCTGGCTCGAATGGGATATAATCGACTGGGTTGACACGCCTATGTTCATAATGAACATCAACGATGTTGAAGCTATCACCGTGGAAAGTGAAGGCGCCAAGCGTATATTCGACCTTTACGGCACAGGCGAGGAGCTTGTTGTAACCGAGCGCGAGAGCGGATTTAAGCCGGAGGTTCAAAACTTCCGTCAGTTCTACAAGCTGCTCATCACTACGTATATTCAGGGTTATGTAGATGAGGACCCGGCGGCAACGAGTGAGGCTATCGAGGCACTTGTGGCAGAAAAGCCGTATCTCACGCTTACAATAGAAACCCGTGCAGGACAGACTCTGGAATATAAGATCTACCCGTATTCCACGCTCCACGCATACTACACCGAAAACGGTGTGGGCGAGTTCTACATCCTGCGTGAGCGCGCCGCAAAGATAATCTCCGACTGCGAAAAGGTTATGACCAATACCGAAATCGACGCCGGAGCGCACAACTAAAAATAAACAAAGCAGCCGATACCACAATCACTCCGGTATCGGCTGTTTCTTTCGGCGGCTTTGCCGCCGAGGCTTTGCGTAATTGCGAGGAGGGAGGACAACCAACTGCGTAGGTTTTCCTCCCTCCTCGCGCTCCTCCCTCTTTCCTTGCTTTGCGCCGGGGGCGCTCCCCTGCGCTCAAAATAAGATTCGCTTGATGCAAGCGTAATACGCTTCAAACTGCCCTTATTGCAGATACCGATAGAGTGGAGCGGTGTCTTTAGGCACCGCTTTATTAAGCGAGTCTTTTTTCGAGCGCGAGTCGGGCGTAAGCCAAAGGAAAGCGGAGGATTTAAAGGAGGTGGAAAACCATCGCGGCAGCGTTGGTTGTCCATCTCCTTTCTTATTACGCTCGCGGCGATGCGCTGTACTACCTCGGCGCTCCCCGGAGCGCCGAGGGGGGTGTAATACCAAGCTAATTTTTATTTTCCGCCATAATACGATTGACACATTCAAAATTTTGTGGTAAAATAATATAATACAATCTTGCAGAGAAAGGCGGTGTGAACATGAGCGATAAACCGAAAAATCTTGACGATATAGATAGATTCTGGGACCTTAACAGTCTGCTTCCCAAAAAGCGTCCCGTCACGCCCTCTCACCGCAGTATAAACACCGACACTGTGGAAATCACAGTGCCCGAGGAGTCCGCGCGCGATGCCGGCGTACCCGTGCCGCCGCAGAACGCTGTGCGCCCGAGAGGCGAGCTTACAATGCGTGCGCGCGCCGAGGAGTACCGCTCCCATCCGCTTGACCCGTACCTCATATACGCTCCCGAAAGCCGACTCATAAAGCGAGTTGAGGTGTCAAAATGGGACACGAAATTTAACTTCTACGAAAACTTCCGCACCGATGCAAAGCGTCTTTGGTCACGTACAGCCTCAGAGTGTGAGCATGTGCCGTTCTTCGCATACGTTCCGCAGTACAGCCAACTAAAATACGCACAGCTCAAATGGTATCTCTGGTGGCGCGAGAATGTCCGCCGCGGAGTTTATTTGAAATCGGATTTCTGCTATATCCTCCTATATATTTACGAGATAATCAACTGTCCCGACCTCATAGAGCCAAGTGAGGGTGTAAAGCTTCTGTGCGATATCTGGCTTGCCTACCGCACCGAGCACAAGAGAATCGACTCCTACATGTGCGAGTGGCTGTGCGACTATTGCCTCATAAACAAGCTTTCCTGCCCAACCGCACGCCTTGAAACAATACTCGGTGAGGTCGCCGCGCTGGCTTCCCTCAAGGAGTTTTACATGGAAACGGCGTCAAAGAGCGCCGCATCCGGCGTGCTTATGCACATGTCAACCTACGATTTCCGAAAGAGCCGCTATGTGACAAGCGACAACGTGTCAGTGTTCTCATCTCATATCAGCGGCGCGTTTGACAGAGTTTGGAACGAGATTTTGTCAAAATCCGATACAAGCGACGGCGCGAAGGAGTTTCGTATCGAGCGTACCGCATACGAGGGCGCACTTTGCGTTTATGACATGAAGCGAAGCTTAGCTATCGAATACGTGTCCTTCTCACGCTCACCGAAGTTCCGTTTTACGGTGACGGACATTATAAAATACAGCGAAAACAAAGTGCGAATGGCGCTTGGCATAAAGTCGCGCCTTAAAGTTGAGGGGTTATCAGACGATATTCGCGCATGCATCGACAGATACTTCGCAGAAAACCTCCCCGCACCGAAAAAGACTCACCCGACAAAAAACGAGGAGAATGTGTACACCGAAAACGAATACGACAAGCTCTACGAGCCTGTAAAATCCGAGTTTTCTATCGAGAACGCGATAAAAATAGAAAAGGATTCATGGGAAACCACCGAGATACTCACCTCGGCGTTTGAGGAAATTCCCGAGCCCGAGCCGGTACCGGAAGTAACAAGCGACATTCCCGAGCCAATGCAGACAAATGAGTTCGGTGATGAGTTTGCAGAGCTTATAGGCGCGCTTGACGAGGTTTGCGTATCAGCTCTAACGAATCTGTCGCGCGGGGACAGTACGGCACTCACAGGCGCCGCAAACAGCGCAGGAATACTCGCAGACGCGCTTGCGGACAGAATAAACGAGCGTGCATTTGACATTATAGGTGACAGCATCATCGAGCCATGCGGGGGCGGATACAGGCTTATTGCCGATTACGAAGGAGATTTAAGAAAATGGCTGAAATGACACAGCGCATCCCCAAACGAATACTCTCGGGACTTCTTTCGTCCGTTTCGGCGGGTGTTGTTCCGCGCATGGGCGCACCGTATATCGCTATCGGCAGAAACGAGGAGATCGAAGCGCTTCTTTCTGACCTCGAGGCGGTAAATGACGGCGGCGGCACCATGCGGTTCATAATAGGAAAATACGGAAGCGGCAAGAGCTTTTTAATTCAGCTCGTGCGCGGATTTTCACTTGAGCGCGGATTTATCACCGCGGATGCCGACCTCTCGCCCGAACGCCGTATATGCGGCGCCAAGGGCACGGGAATCGCAACATACCGCGAGCTTATCCGTAATTTAGCCTCAAAATCCTCGCCCGACGGCGGCGCACTCTCGCAGATCGTGGCGAAGTGGCTGTCCGATTTGCAGTCGGAGGTGGCGGCAGAGGGACATGAGCTTGGGGGCGAAGCTTTCGTTCGTGAGCTTAATTCAAAAATATACTCGAAGACACGCGAGCTTGAGTCGGAGATAGGCGGCTTTGACTTCGCCTCCGTGCTCACGCTCTATTACAGAGCCTACACAGACGGCGACGAGGAGAAAAAATCCGCCGCTATGCGCTGGCTTCGCGGCGAATACAGTAGCAAAACCGAGGCAAGACGTGCGCTCGGCATTATGGTCGGCGGCATTATTGACGACGACAACTGGTATGAATACATCAAGCTTTTAGCGGTATTTTTCAGAAAGATAGGATACCGCGGATTTGTGGTGTTCATCGACGAATGTGTGAACCTCTACAAAATCGCCAACCGCATATCAAGAGAAAACAACTACGAGAAGCTCCTGTCCATGTTCAATGACACGCTTCAGGGTAAAGCCGAGGGACTTGCGCTCATTTTCGGCGGCACTCCGCAATTTCTTGAGGACACTCGCCGAGGTCTTTTCTCATACGAGGCGCTTCGAAGCCGCCTTTCCGACGGACAGTTTCAGCGTGAGGGATTCAAAAACCTCATCGGCCCTGTGATACGCCTTCGCCGCCTTTCCGACGAGGAGCTGTACGCGCTTATCGCGAGAATAACGGCTCTCCACGCGCAGAACTACTCATGGACTCCGCGCGTTACAAACGAAAACATGGCAGAATTTCTTAAAATCTGCCTTGAGCGTGCAGGTGCCGACACTATGATAACACCGCGCGAGATAATCCGCGACTATATGACCGTGCTCAACATTCTCCTGCAGAACCCCGACACCACGTTTGCCGAGGTTATATCAAGCGGCACCGTGAAGCTTTCGCACGGTGAGAATGACGAGGACTCCGTGATAGTGGATGTTAACGGAAAAGCACAGATAAAGACCGATTTCACGCTTGACGATATAGAAATATGAGGGCACGCCATGAGTGAAAAGGATATTTTCTACCGATTTTCCCCATTCATCAGAGATTATATCTACAGCCGCGGCTGGCGTGAGCTTCACGCCGTTCAAATAGCGGCGGCAGAGGTTATATTTGAAACAGACAAAAATCTGCTCCTGACCTCATCCACGGCATCGGGAAAAACCGAAGCGGCGTTCTTCCCGATAATATCCGAGCTTTACGAAAACGAACCGCAGAGCATCGGCGCACTATACATCGCGCCGCTGAAAAGCCTTATAAATGACCAGTTTTCCCGTCTTGACGAGCTTCTTGACCTTACGGGCATACCCGTGTTCCATTGGCATGGAGATGTGGCACAGTCCCACAAGGCGAAGCTTCTTAAAAATCCGCGCGGCATTTTGCAGATAACCCCCGAATCGCTTGAATCAATGCTCATGAACCGCTCAAACGATATTGTCAGACTTTTCGGCGAGCTTAAATATGTCGTCATCGACGAGATTCACACGCTCACGGGCACGGACAGAGGAAACCAGATAATCTGTCAGCTCGTCCGCCTTGCAAGGCTTATCGGGCACACGCCTCGCCGCATCGGACTTTCGGCTACCATCGGTGATGCGGCACTCGCGGCAGAGTGGCTCGGCGGCGGCACGGAAGTTTCCACCGTTGTTCCGAAAATAAACGAGGGCAAGCTCAAGTGGCGGCTCGGCATGGAGCATTTCTTCATCGGCAACACAGATTTTGACCAAAGCAGCGACACTCCGAAAGCGCCGGGCGAATCCGCCCCCGACGCATCCCACGGCAAGGTGGAAATCGACGCCGGATACGAATATATCTACGACTGCACAAAAAACAAAAAGGCCATCATATTCTCAAATTCCCGCGAGGAAACCGAATATGTGACCGCAACAATGCGTCAGATTGCAAACAACAGGCACGAGCCTGACAATTTCTTAATACACCACGGCAACCTCTCCGCCTCAATAAGGGAGGAAGCCGAAGCGAAAATGAAGAGCGACGAACAAAAATGCGTCACCTGTGCCACGGTTACCATGGAGCTTGGCATCGACATCGGACGGCTTGAGCGTATCATCCAGAACGACGCGCCAAACTCCGTGTCGAGCTTCTTGCAAAGGCTGGGACGCTCCGGCAGACGCGACGAGCCGCCGGAAATGATGATGGTGTTCCGCGAAGAGGACCCACTCCCGAACGCTCCCCTGCCCCAGCTTATCCCGTGGGGATTTCTGCGCGCCATTGCGATAGTACAGCTTTATATTGAAGAGAAATTCATCGAGCCGCCGTCCACAAAGAAACTGCCGTTCAGTCTCTTATTCCAGCAAACGCTGTCAACGCTTGCCGCATCCGGCGAGCTTACCGCGAAACGCCTTGCCGAGCGCATACTTTCCCTGCCGCCGTTCAAGCACGTGGACAAGGAAGACTATCGCACTCTGCTTCTCGGTATGCTGCAGAATGATTTTATAGAGATGACCGAGGAAAAGGGGCTCATCGTCGGACTTAAAGGTGAACGGCTCACAAACACCTTCAAGTTCTACGCCGTGTTCAAGGACAGCGAAGACTTCACAGTCCGCCACGAATCGGATGAGATAGGCACGATTACAACTCCGCCGCCCGTCGGTGACCGATTCGCACTTGCCGGACGTGTGTGGGAGGTCGAGGAGCTTGACATACCGAGAAAGCTTATCTACGTAAAAGCCGTGAACGGTAAAATGGAAGTGTCCTGGCCCGGCGACTATGGTGAAATCCACACCCGTATTCTCGAGCGTATGCGCCGCATACTCGCTGAGGACACCGTGTACCCATACCTCAAGCCAAACGCGCGCCACCGCCTTGAAATCGTGCGAAATTTAGCACGCAACACGGGGTTGCCGCATCATTCACTTGTACCGCTTGGCGGATACACGTGGTGCCTTTTCCCGTGGCTTGGCACACGCTCGTTCAGAACGCTTCGCAAGTTTATTATGGCAAACGCTGCCAAATTCAGAATAAGCAATATCGAGTTTGACGGATGCTATTACATGATGTTCAAAATGGAATCGGGCAGTGACTATGCGCTTATCAAAGGCCTTTGCGAAATTATCGAGCGCGAGGGCGTCGACAAAGAACGTCTTGCGTCACCTACCGAGATTCCCGTATTCGAGAAATACGACGATTTCATCCCGGCAGAGTTTCTGCGCCGTCAGTACGCCGCGGACAAGCTTCGCACGGATGAGATGATAGGGCGGTTATATAACATCCTCTCGGAATATGAGGATGTGTAATCACCGTTTTTCTCGCACAGCGATATCAAAGAGCAGTGCGCCGCACACTACGAGCAAAAGCGTCATAACGGCGTGTTCCATTTGCTCATAGAAAAGCGGGAACAGTCTTGCGGTGTCGTATGCATCAAGCGATGCTGCTGCAAAAGCTATGTATACAAGCGTCATCAAAACCGCACCAAGTCCGTATTTCAGTATAGCAAACGATACTCGAGAGAGTGTTGGTAATTTTATTTTCATTTCTGCCTCCTATACCTTTATCTATGTATTAATTATACCATATATACAGACAGTTGTCATTGCAATATTTCTGGCATTATAGCCTACGTTTTCAAAATGCACCTATCAAAGGGGGAATCCTTACGGATAAATCGCGCATCGGAATATCAAGCGCCTGCTTCTACCCTGAGGAAACGCTTGATTCCATAAACAAATGCATCTGCCTCGGATTTAAAAACATTGAGATATTCATGAACTCCTTCTCCGAGCTTGAAGAACCGTATCTCAAAAAAATAGACACGCTCTGCCGCGAAAACGGAGTGCGAGTAGTATCAATACACCCGTTCACGTCCGGCTTTGAGTATATGTTTTTCTTCTCGGCGTATAAAAAGCGCGCACGCGACTGCATTGACTATTTCTACAAAAAATATTTCCACGCGGCGGCGTATCTGGGAGCTGACTATTTCGTACTCCACGGTGACGCGGCAAAGCCGCCGTTCTTTGGCATGGACAACTACTGCGAGGTGCTTTCGATGCTCATGGCTGCGGCAAAGAGCGAGGGAGTACAGCTTATCCACGAGAACGTATCCACCGCACGCGGCGGTGATCCGGCGTTTATGCGCGAGCTTCACGAGCGCTTTGGCAAGGGTAACATCAAATTCACCTTTGATTTAAAGCAGGCTGTACGCGGCGGCTTTGAGCCGTTTGACATGCTCGACGCCATGGGGGATGATATCGTACACGTGCACATAAACGACTGGGCATTTGGCCAGTGCCGTCTGCCCTACGCCGGCGAGCTCGATCTCGACAAGATCATCGGACATCTCGAGTCGCACGGCTACAATGGCAAATACATCGTCGAGGTCTACCGGCATAATTTTGACAGTACCGATGAAATCGTCACTGCGGCAAGTGAGCTCGAAAAAAGGGAGTATTGATATTTGCAGTGGATATGCACTGCACCTTTTGCAGACACCGCAGAACCCTCATCCGGCGCTTCGCGCCACCTTCCCCCAGGGGAAGGCTAAAGTGGAGCGGTGTCTTGCGGTACCGCTTCACAGCGCGAATCTTTTTTGAGCGCGAACCGGGCGCAAGGGAAAAGTGAGGGTTTCAGAGTTCGCCCTCGGCGAACTCTTGGGGAGAGAAAACCGCAGGTTGTCCTCCTCCTTTTGCGCATCCTATACGCGCACGGCGATGCACTGTACATGATCGGCGCTTCGCGCCGAGGGGTGCGTAAAGCGCCAAAAATAAAAAATCCACTTGACAAAGTGAAAAGCTCAGTGTATAATAATAGTATAGCTGAACGGAAACGCTGCTCGGGCAAAGCTCCAGAGAGGGACACAGTGCTGTGAGTGTCCTGCTTTGTAAGGTACGCAACTAACCGCCGTTTGGACACACCGTGTCAAGGCTTCACGCAGGAAATGGCGTGACGGGTGACGCCGTTATCGGTCATGCGGTATGTGCCGCAGTACAGAGTGAAAAAATCGGGTGGAACCGTGGGAATTATCTCACCCCGAGGGTATGATTTTATTATTATGCCCCGGGGTGTTTTTGTATCCTCGGGCAAACGAAAGGAATGGTATTTTACTATGTTCAAAATCAAGTTTGACGGCATCGACGCTATAGAATTCGATGCACCGATCACCGTTTACGAAGCGGCAAAGGCGCAGAATCTCACCGATCGCTCCTCCCTTGCGGCAAGCGTTAACGGCAACATTGTTGCGCTCTCCTATGAGCTTTCCTCCGACGCTGATGTGAAGATCCTCACATTCGAGGACGTTGACGGCAAGCACGTATTCTGGCACAGTGCATCTCATATTCTCGCACAGGCTGTAAAGCGCCTGTATCCGGCGGCAAAGCTGACTATCGGTCCCGCTATCGAAACCGGATTCTACTATGACATCGACAGCGAGGTTGCGTTCACCCCCGAAATCCTCGCAAATATTGAAGCGGAAATGCAGAAGATCGTTAAGGAAAATCTCCTTATCGAACGCTTCACTCTCCCCCGCGATGAGGCAATCAAACTTATGACAGAGAAGGACGAGCCCTATAAGGTTCAGCTCATCGAAGAGCTTCCCGAGGGCGAGGAGATCTCCTTCTACAAGCAGGGCGAGTTTACCGACCTTTGCGCAGGTCCGCACATCTTCTCTACCGGCGCTGTAAAGGCACTCAAGCTTATCCAGTGCACCGGCGCTTATTGGAAGGGCGACCAGGCAAACAAGCAGCTCCAGCGTATCTACGGTGTGGCATTCCCCGCAAAGGATATGCTCAAGGCACATCTTGAAGCTGTTGAGGAGGCGAAGAAGCGTGACCATAATAAGCTCGGACGTGAGCTTGAGCTCTTCACCACCGTTGACGTTATCGGTCAGGGCCTCCCGATCATGCTTCCCAAGGGCGCGAGAATAGTTCAGCTTCTCCAGAGATGGGTTGAGGACGAGGAACAGAAGCGCGGCTATCTGCTTACCAAAACTCCGCTCATGGCAAAGTCCGACCTCTACAAGATCTCCGGTCACTGGGGCCACTACAAGGAAGGCATGTTCGTTCTCGGCGACGAGGAAAAGGATAAGGAAGTATTCGCACTCCGTCCTATGACCTGCCCCTTCCAGTATCAGGTGTTCTTAAACCGTCAGCGCTCCTACCGTGACCTTCCCATGCGTCTTGGCGAAACATCCACCCTCTTCCGTAACGAAGACAGCGGTGAGATGCACGGCCTTATTCGCGTACGCCAGTTCACGATCTCCGAGGGACACTTAATTCTCCGTCCCGAGCAGCTCGAGGAAGAGTTCAAGGGATGCGTTGAGCTTGCAAAATATATGCTCGATACTATCGGTCTTGGCGAGGACGTTTCCTACCGCTTCTCGCAGTGGGATCCGAATAACCGCGATAAGTATGAGGGTACTGACGAGCAGTGGGCAGAGGCACAGGATGCGATGAAGAAGATCCTCGACAACCTCAGCATCCAGTACAGCATCGGTATCGGTGAAGCGGCGTTCTACGGTCCCAAGCTCGACATTCAGATAAAGAATGTACACGGCAAGGAAGACACACTTATCACTATCCAGATCGACCAGCTTCTCGCTGAAAAGTTCGGCATGGAATATATCGACGTTGACGGTCAGAAGCGCCGTCCGTACATCATCCACAGAACCTCTGTCGGATGCTATGAGAGAACCCTCGCGCTTCTTATCGAGAAGTACGCAGGCGCGTTCCCGCTGTGGCTTGCTCCCACTCAGATCGCAATTCTCCCCATCGGTTTCGAACAGCACGAGTACGCAGAAGCACTCAACGCAAAGCTTGAGGCGGCTGGAATCAGAACATTCCTCGACGAGCGCAATGAGAAGATCGGCTACAAGATACGCTCGGCACAGCTTGAGAAGATCCCGTATATGCTCGTAATCGGCGCAAACGAGGTTGAAGCCGGCACCGTTGCGGTACGTTCCCGCAAGGAAGGCGACCTCGGTACAATGAGCATTGACGAATTTGTCGGCAAGGCTCTGACTGAGATCGCAACCAAGGCGAGATAAAAGCACAACACAAAAAGAACCGCAGAAAGGGAGTTGTCCTTAGCGGAGAAATCACCGAACACACGCTCCTGCGGATAATAAAAATTGAACCACAGAAAACAAAGAATAAGCCCCGACAGACTTCAAAGTCTGTCGGGGTTGTTTTGTTATGTTAGATAAATTGTAATTGGTGTGCTGTTTGTCAGCTTGATTTATCAATTTCGTTATATGTCTTCATCTGCAGAAAAAACACAATGAAAATAGGGGCACTCTTTTGCCTGTTCAAATTTTTCCGCATCGGTAATATCATTATAAAAAATCAAGAACTTTGCAGGCAGACACTTGTGTTCTGTCTTTAATAAATTCTTCTCGTTGCCGATTGTTTCTTCCATTGGCATTTTTGTATCACATTCGCCATCCAAAATAAAAAACCATTCGCCATCTACTTGTTCAAATCCTTCATAACCCCAACCACACAAAAGAACTTGACCATCTTTTACAAAGTATTCGAAATCATTGTTTTTGATATATTCAATAGGCAACTGCTCTTTTGCAATGCGATTATAAATTTTCACAACATCGCGGGATGTAATAAAAAAGCAGTACTTATTTTTGAAATCTTTATAATACGGCATTCTATGATAACGAATGATGTCAAACGGAACAAAAAACAAATATCCAATACACACAACTATCGTTATAGGCACACCCACAATTATGCCTAACACTATTCCAACGACATTCAAAATTTTTTTCATCAAACCACCACCGATATATGTAGATGTACTTTGTCAAATTCCTATTTATCGTTTTATTTTATCGCGCAAGTTTCGCATTTGTATTACAAATGCTTCGGGCAAAGCCCATACCCCTAAGATTTCGCGTATCCAAAGGCTCTCCCTGTGGGAGAGCTCCCGCGATAGCGGGTGAGAGGGCGTTTCATTCCATAATCTAACCCTCTCCGTCGGCTTCGCCGCCACCTCTCCCAAAGGGAGAGGCTTTTCGTTAACACCATTATAACACAAATTTGCAGAGAAAGCAAGAGTGATATTCCGACTTCGTCGGAGTGATATTATTGCTATCGCAATAGTGATATTGAAGCCTTACAGCTTCAGTGATATTTTATTCGCCACAAAACTCGCGTAGCGAATATCACTCGGCGTAAGCCGAATATCACTGCGTAGCAATACAACTCGCCGTAGGCGAATAAAACTGGCGTGATACTCCGTTAAGAGTATCACGCCAAATCTGCGGTTCTTTTTATATTCCTTATTTCACTTTTGCGATTTTCTTATCATACACCTTCAGCGCGAGTACACACACGCCGAGTGCCGCCAGCGCCACGGGTATGCCGAACAGCATGCCGACTGCCACACGCATGTACATGGTTTCTACCATGGTGAACACGTGACAGAACGTGTTGATGATCGACGCGAACAGCGTGGATGCGCCTATAGCGGTTATAAACTGAATGAGCGGCGCGCGTCCCGCTTTTGCAAAGTAGATATACAGCATAAGGCACGGCCAGCTTGCGATTATCTCCTTGGTTCGGGGACGTGCGGTGAAGATTTCCGTGAGTCCGTTGCGGATGTTCGTTTCAAGGAAGGATATCTTCGCCACATTGCCGCTTCTGATAACGTAAATTACTGCCGCTATGGCAAAGAGGACGATCAGCGCAATGTGATACCAGCGGGTTTTCGCAATGAGGTCCAATATGAGCTGCTTATACTCTCCCAGCGTGCGCTTTTTGTATATACTTGCCACTAAAAGCAGTCCGGCAACTCCCATAGGTGCCAGAAGCGATATCTTAACTCCGCGGAAGTTCTCCAAATTGAGGAAATAGTCCGTGCCGCCGAGCAGCGCCGAGATTACCGCTCCGGATGCTGCCAGAACGGATATCATGATTGCTACCGTTGAGGCAATAAGCGGTGCTGTTTTCATCCTGTCCTTCATTGTTCGTATATACACCGCGCAAACAACAACACAGAAGCACGGTGCAAATGCCGCGAACAGCGAGGGATACAGCGAGAGAAGCGACTCCGGCATCACAAATGTGGCACCGAATGCGCCTGCCGCCGCCAATATTCCGATAATTGTAAAGCCTTTTTTAAAGAGCAAGTCAAGTGCCAGAGCAAGCATCAGAACTGATGCCGCCGCCGTTGTCGCGGATATAAGCGGTATGCGCTCAGAGTAGGATGAATACTCTTTGTAGTCGCTTACGCCCTCGCTCACGAAGCCTTTGCTCTCAAGCTTGTCGCAAAGAAGGCGAAGGTTTTCCATTGTACGCTCGGCGTTCTCTCTGGCAGTAAAGCCCTCGTCTTCAAGCTGCTTCAGGTTTACAAATCGCGTGTTTCTGTCAGAAACCGAAATGTACATCTGATAGTATACAGCCGGATAATCCATAACGTCAACATTCGTTGTCGAATAGGAGCGATATGCACGGATAAGTCTGCCGTCTGCCGCCTCAAGATACTTTAGGAAATCGTGCGGCTGGTCGTTTCCGAGCTGAAGGATGTGCTCGTTGATTACGACCGTCAGGTTATATTTTTCGATAAGCCTAAGTATCGGATAGCTTTTGTGGTTAACGTTTCCCTTGGGAACCAGAGTGCTTGTCTGAAGCACGATATATTTGACGTTGTATCGCTCGATAACCTTTTGTGCATCGGCGTCATCCATAATAGTGGCATCGGGAGTTATTGCGATGTTGATGCCGGAATCCTTGGCGATTTCAAGAAGCATGCGCGGATATGAACCGTGAGATTCGTGAATTACCGCTGTGGTGGCACCTGCATCGATATATCCCTGCAATATTTCCGGCAGCTCATCCATTGTAAAGAACTTGGAAATGCGCGTCAGGTCAATCGCGGCGGTGTAAACCTTTGAGCTCTCCTCAAAGCGGATGCGCTCTACAGTACCCGGGATGATAAATACAGCGATAAGAAGAAGTGAGATGACCGCGAGTATTATACGGCGTTTTATCATATTACTCCTCCCAGCGTCGCGGCAGCAGATATTTAAAGAGTCCGCTTGCAAGTATTATCGCCGCGTAAACAACTCCGCATGCACCGAGCGGCAGGATAAATCCGAATTTTCCGCCGATCGGATCAAATCCGGTTGTGTGGAAGATAAACCAAACGGCGAGAGCCGCCGCACCGGCACCGAGTATTTTGAGAAGATTCTTGCAGAATGCGGGTGTTGCATAGTTTCCGGTAACCTTGGTTATCGCGACGGCAATAACGGCGGCGTATACGGTGAAAAGAACCGTTGTGCTGAGTGCGATTGCGGTAAGTCCCCACTTCGCGGCAAAGATGTTGATTATCGGCTTCAGAACCATAATGGAAACGCTTCCGATTACGGGAATCTTATATCTCGAGTCAAGATACAAAAGCTTATTGAAAAGCTCCTGGCAGATGTAGCCGAACACACCGAAAGTGTATATTGTGAAAAAGACTGCGGTTTCTACCGTGTCTGTGTGCGTAAATTCACCGCGCTCATAGAGCAGAGCGATGATGTCCGTGCCAAACACAGCTGCAACGAGTACAAAGGGGACTATAATGGCAAGCAGCAGGCAGATGAGCTGCTGGGTGATACGCTTTACCGCCTCCTTATCGCCGCGCTCGTGGCTTTTACTGATGCCGGGGAAGCTTACGTTGCTCATTGCGACAACAAAGATGCTGGCTATTGTTATAAAGAGGGTTGAAGCATAGTTTATTCTTGTAACAACTCCGGCGTCGTGGCTGACAGCCGCCTTGTCAAAGAGGAAGCACATGTGGAACATGATGCTTGATATAAAGATGTAAAGAACCTCGAGGTCCTTGCCTGCCGAGGATTTATCGGCAAGGGATTTGTCGCGGTAGAAAAAGCGGAAGCCTTTTTTGTAGAAGGAGGGCAGGAGTACAAAGACATGAAGCACCCAGCCGAGCGTGGTTATCCAGCTCACCTGAAAGAGATTTGGATTTGTAAAGAGCAAAGATGCGATTATTATAACATTGTATGGAAGGCTCATTATAGAGGTGATAAAGAACGCCTTGCAGTTTTGAAGCACGCCTGCCATGATGTACGCAACGATTATAAAAAGTGCGCTCGGGAGCATAATGAACATCATCTCTCTTGCCGCAGGCATGAGATTTGGGTCGAGTCCCGGAAGAATGAGCTTTATGATAATGTCGGTGCCGAGGTACATAAGCGCCGTTGCGCAGAGCACAATGACGGATATTCTGCATATAAAGCGGGAAACGTACTGCTTTTGTGCCGAGGGCAGAGAGTTTTCCGGTTTATTAAGATTTTTTATGATAAGAGTTGCAAGTGCGGTTCCGATGCAGGAAAAGAGGAATGTTGCAATTCCGAATACCTGAGAATAAATGTCGGTCAGACCGGAAAGCTCGAATTCCGGAGCAAATATGACAGTGCGCACAAGGCCGAGCCCCTTGGCAACCATTATGCCAAATACTACAATAATATACGTAATACCGCTCATGTGTTCCTCCTTGAAATTTTATGAAAAAAGCGGACAGCTTAAGCTGTCCGCCCAAAAGATTGGTGACCCGTACGGGAATCGAACCCATGTTTCCGCCTTGAGAGGGCGGCGTCTTAGCCGCTTGACCAACAGGCCGTTCTTCAGAACATTGATATTATATCATAACACATCATATTTGTCAATAGCTTTCCTAAAAATATTTAAAAGAATTTTGTAGAAAAACTTGTAATATGATGTGCGCTGTACTGTCTGCACCCGGCAAAATAAGCACATATGTGGTATACCATGATTATAGACAAAAAAACACATGAAATCTCGGTTAAAATGACAGTTGACTTTTTGGAGAGAATACTATATAATAGATACTGCACACCCCCAAACCACTATATACTGTGGTATGCAAGTTTTAGCAACACTATATATTGTGGTATGAGCGGTGAGCGTAAAATTTGATTCTTCCCTGTGGGATATCAGATATAACATACAATTTTATTTAAGGAGAAGGCTTTATGATAACCAAAATTGTCAAGCGTGACGGCCGTGAGGCACCGTTTAATATTGAAAAAATAGCGCAGGCTATCTACAAGGCGGCAGAGGCTGTAGGCGGACATGACTACTCAACCGCAATGAACCTTGCGTGCAAGGTTGCCGAGCAGCTCGAGGCAGACTGCAACGAAAAGGGTATTCTCCCCACTGTCGAGCACATTCAGGATACTGTCGAAAAGGTGCTTGTAAACAGCGGACATGCCCGTACCGCGAAGGAATACATCCTTTACCGCGCAGAGCGTACACGTGTACGTGAAATGAACACCAAGCTCATGCGTATCTATGAGGATCTCACCTTCAAGGCGGCAAAGGACTCCGATATCAAGCGTGAGAACGCAAACATCAACGGCGACACCGCAATGGGTACCATGCTCAAATACGGTTCCGAGGGTGCAAAGCAGTTCTATGAAATGTACATACTCGACCCCGTTCACGCAAAGGCGCACAACGAGGGCGATATCCATATTCACGACATGGACTTCTTGACCCTTACCACCACCTGCTGTCAGATTGATATTATAAAGCTGTTTGAAAACGGCTTCTCCACCGGTCACGGCTTCCTTCGTGCACCGAATGACATCGCAAGCTATGCGGCTCTTGCGTGCATCGCTATTCAGTCGAACCAGAACGATCAGCATGGCGGTCAGTCCATTCCGAACTTTGAATACGGCATGGCAGACGGCGTAAGAAAGACATACAAGAAGACCTACAAGAGAAATCTTGCAAAGGCAATCGAGCTTATCTGCAACGATGCCGATGCCGAAATGGCTGCCGAGCGCATACTCGACGAGGTCGGATGTGTTCCCACTCTCGCAGAGGACAAGGCGTTTGCCGAGGCTATCAAGAACGTTATCGCTGCAGCGTACGGTGATGAGGCGGCACAGCGTGTTGTTGACTTCACACGCAATCATACTGTTAAGGAAACAGAGCGCGCAACATTCCAAGCAATGGAAGCGCTTATCCACAATCTCAACACCATGCACTCCCGTGCAGGCGCGCAGATCCCGTTCAGCTCACTTAACTACGGTCTTGACACCTCCGCCGAGGGCAGACTTGTTATGAGATCTATCCTTCTGGCAACCGAGGCAGGTCTTGGAAACGGTGAAACACCTATCTTCCCGATTCAGATCCTCAAGGTTAAGGAAGGCATCAACTACAATCCCGGCGATCCCAACTACGATATCTTCAAGCTTGCTTGCCGCGTATCCGCGAAGCGTCTGTTCCCGAACTTCTCGTTCATCGACGCTCCGTACAACCTGCGTTACTACAAGCCCGGTCAGCCTGAAACCGAGGTTGCATACATGGGCTGCCGTACACGTGTTATGGCAAATAACTACGACAAGAACAACGAGATCGTATCCGGCAGAGGTAACCTTAGCTTCACATCTATCAACCTCCCGAGAATCGCTATCAACGCCAAGGGCAACGTAGACTGGTTCTTCGAGGAGCTTGACCGCAAGATCACGATCGTATTCGATCAGCTTCTTGACCGCTTCAAGATTCAGGCGGAGAAGACTGTACGCAACTACCCCTTCCTCATGGGACAGGGCATCTGGATCGGTTCGGACAAGCTCGGAATCGACGACAAGGTTGGCGAGGTATTAAAGCACGGTACTCTCACTGTCGGCTTCATCGGTCTTGCAGAGTGCCTCAAGGCGCTGATTGGCAAGCATCACGGTGAATCCGCGGACGCACAGAATCTCGGTCTTGAGATCATCGGCTTCATGAGAAAGCGCGCTGACGAAACAAGCAAGAAGTACGGACTCAACTTCACCGTTATCGGTACTCCCGCAGAGGGACTTTCCGGAAGATTTGTCCGCATAGACAAGAAGAAGTTCGGTAAGATCGAGGGCGTTACCGACCGCGATTACTACACCAACTCCTTCCATATCCCCGTACACTATCCGATTTCCGCGGCAGACAAGATCAAGCTTGAGGCTCCTTACCACGAGCTTACCAACGCAGGTCACATCACCTACGTTGAGCTTGACGGCGACCCGATGGAAAACCTTGATGCATTCGAGGAGATCATCCGCTGCATGAAGGAATCGGGCGTTGGCTACGGTTCGATCAACCATCCCGTTGACCGTGACCCTGTCTGCGGCTACACCGGCATCATCGGAAACGAGTGCCCGTGCTGCCACAGAACCGAGGCGGACGGCAAGGGCAAGTTTGAGCGTATCCGCCGTATCACCGGTTACCTTGTAGGTACGCTTGACAGCTTCAATGACGCGAAGCGCTCCGAGGTTGAGGACAGAGTTAAGCACTCTGTAGGCTCCGCTGACACAAGCGATCTGTTCTAAAATAAAATCTCACCCGTACACGACGTGTACGGGTGATTTTTTTGGGGCAGTGTGTGCGCACTGCACTCATCGCAGGTGCCGCCTACAATAAAGATACCGCCCGTTTTGGGCGGTGTTTTTTATGTGTTGATTATCTTATAAACTTCATTTTTCGCGATGCCGCGATCCTTGGCGCATGCCTTGATCGCGTCCATTTTCGTTTTGCCCTCTTCTATATAATGCGCCACGTGCTCCTCAATACTCATGCTAGCCCAGAAGGCTTCCGCGCGCACCTGTGCGCCGCTTGCACCCTCGACGATAAGCACATACTCGCCGCGCGGCTCGTGCTCGCTGTACATCCCGACCGCCGCCGACAGCGTTGTGCGGCATATCTCCTCGTTTAGCTTGGTAAGCTCACGGCAGAGCGATATTTTGCGCTCGCCGAACGCTTCGTACAGATCCGCAAGAGTCGCCTTTAATTTGTGCGGCGCTTCGTAGAAAATAAGCGTCCGCGTGTCACATTTCAGCTCCGCAAGGCGTTCACGCCGCTCACCCTTGTTTGTCGAAAGAAATCCCTCGAACGCAAATCTTCCCGTGAAAAGTCCCGACAGCGTCAGCGCCGTCATCGCGGCACACGGTCCCGGAACCGCCGTTACGGGAATACCACGTTCGGCACAAAGACGGACGATGTCCTCGCCTGGGTCACTTATTCCCGGCATACCGGCATCGGTCACAAGCGCGCAGGATTCACCTGCCGCGATACGGTCGCATATCTCCTCGCCGCGCTCACGCTTGTTGTGCTCATAGTAACTCACCATAGGCTTTTTTATTCCGAAAATGGCAAGCAGCTTCGCGGAGTTTCGCGTATCCTCTGCGGCAACAAAGTCAACCTCCGAGAGCACCTTTTTCGCTCTCTCGGACAGGTCCGCGAGATTTCCTATAGGTGTTGTTACAAGATAGAGCGTGCCGCCTTTGACTTTATTCTTTTCGTCGCCGGTGTCGGCGTAGTATACATCAGGGTTTCTGGTAAGGCTCATCGAATTCACCCGTTTCGTAGATTTTTGTAAGCGTGTCCGTGTATTCACTGCCGCGCGAATACATTATAAGCGGCGGCGTTACGTACACTCCCGACGCCGCGCCTTTTTTTGCCTCGCACAGCACAAGACACGGTGCAAGCTCGGCCCTGGCATGAACGAACGTCATACGCTTTGGCTCAAGACCGGTTTCACGCATTGCACAGATAAGATCGGTCAGTCTGTCCGGGCGCCACACAGCGTAAAAGAGTCCGCCGTGCTTCAGTATCTTTGCCGCCGCGCCGCAGAAGTCCGCAATCCCGCCGGCAACCTCGTGCCGTGCGATATTCTTGCGTTCGCTTTCATTCGCCTTGCCGGACGGCTTCATGTACGGCGGATTTGACAGGACAACATCGACAGTGCCGCCGAGCATGTCCGCACTGATTTCGCGAACATCCGCACATATCGGCAAAAGCTTATCCGCGTACCCGTTAAGCTCGGCATTGCGGCCGATAAGCTCGGCAAAGTCAGGCTGAAGCTCCACGGCGTGCACCTGTGCCACCTTGCCGCGCGAGAGCATGAGAAGCGGTATAATACCCGTTCCGCTCCCAAGGTCCACCGCCACGGCACGCGTCTGACGGCGCACATACGCCGCAAGCAAATATGCGTCCGTACCGAACGTAAGCCCGTCCGTTTTTTGTATTAGTTTAAGACCGTCGTTTATATCGGTCAGAGTTTCATCGTTATATAAGTTCATAGTAATAAATCAGGGGTGTCGAAGGACACCCCGTTATATTCAGATTTTAGTTTGCCTTTTCAAACTGTGCCGCATCGGGTACGATAACCTTTTTGATATCCGCTCCGACCGAACGAAGCTTGCCGACAACGTCGTCGTAACCGCGCTCGATATAGTGGATATCCTCGATTTCGGTTCTGCCGCCCTTAACGCTGAGTCCGGCAATTATCATGGCAACACCTGCTCGAAGGTCAACCGCCTTTACCGGAGCGCCCGAAAGCGGTGCGCCGCCCTCGATTATTGCAGTTGCTCCGTCAACCTTGATGGAAGCGCCCATGCGCTTAAGCTCTTCAACGTAGCGGAAGCGGTTATTGAAAATGCTTTCAGTAAGAAGCGACACTCCGTCTGCAAGGCAGAGAAGCGCTCCGAACTGCGGATTCATGTCTGTGGGGAATCCGGGATAAGGAAGTGTTTTTACATTGACACGGTTAAGCTTACCCGTGCTGATTACTTCGATAGAATCATCGTTTTCGATGAGCTTTACGCCCATCTCCTCAAGCTTTGCGCTAACGGATTCCATGTGCTTGGGAATTATGTTCGTCACCTTTAAGTGACCGCCGGTTGCCGCCGCCGCACACATGTATGTGCCGGCTTCGATCATGTCGGGGATTATTGCGTATGTGCAGCCGTGGAGCTTATCCACGCCCTTTATCTTTATTGTGTCCGTACCGGCGCCGCTGATGTTTGCGCCGCAGGTGTTGAGGAAGTTGGCAAGGTCAACTATGTGGGGCTCTCTTGCGGCATTTTCGATAACCGTTGTGCCTTTTGCCTTTGAAGCGGCAATCATCACATTGATCGTGCCGCCGACGGTTTCCACGTCGAAGTAGATAGAGGAGCCGGTAAGTCCCTCGCTCTTTGCATCTATATATCCGCCCTCCACGCTTATCTGCGCACCGAGAGCCTTGAAGCCCTTAATATGCTGGTCTATGGGACGGACGCCAAAATCGCATCCGCCGGGCAATCCGACATATGCCTTACCGAATCTCGCGAGCTCCGCACCCACAAGGTAGTAGGAGGCGCGCATCTTGCGGACAAGCTCGTAGGGGGATATTCCGCCCTTGGCACCGCGGGAGTCGATCTCCACAGTGTTTCTGGAGAGCATTCTGATTCGGCAGCCCACCGATGAGAGTATTTCAAGCGACAGTGCAATATCGCTGATCGACGGTACATTTTCTATGACGCAGACATCGTCTACCACCATTGTTGAAAGGATTATCGGGAGGGCGGCGTTTTTGGAGCCGCTGACCTCAATAGAACCGTGGAGGGGCCTGCCTCCGTTAATGATGATCTTTTCCATAACTCAATCTCGTTTCCCGGCGTATGATGTACTTCCGCATGACTGTGCGGTATATATAAACGGTATCCGCCCGCCGTGACGGAACCGTGGAATATGCATTTCCAGCGTGATGTTCATAAATAATTAATATATTTATAATCACTACACTATATTATATCACTTTTTTATCTAAAATGGAAGGGGTGTTCAGAGAAAGTTTACAAAATATCGTAATATTTATTAATTCTTCACATACATTGTGCTATTTGTCGCATTGTAGACTATTGTAAGTGAATTATTATGGTCAATTTGCCACGCAGGAATGAAATACAGCGCCGTTTTATCAGCATTCCAGTAGGTTGCATAGCAGGATTTGATCGCTGTGACTGCCGGAAGCTCCAATTCCTCGCCATTTTGGGGATTCTGCTCGGGGACATCCGACTGCGAACCGTCATCGCTTGTCAACTGCGCGCCGTTCTCTTTTAACGTCTGCAAATCCGTGAACAGTATGCTCACCTGATCGCAAAGCTCCGCGCTGTAATCCTCTCCCACATCAAAGAAATACCATCTTCCGTGGGCATAAACAAGCTCGCCTTCAAGAAATGCGCACACAGCAAAATGCGAGTATACCTCATATCCGTCAAGCAGCTGACGTGCAAGCAGATACGTCATTTGACCGTCTGTGTATGCATCGGTAATAACCACGCCGAGCGGTGAATCATCGGTCAGATGTGAAGAAAGAGCGTTTATGGCTTTGTCCGACAGATTTTTGAGCTGTGGCGCTGCGACAGGCTCATTTACCGGCGAAGAAAACGAACCGACTGTAATTTTAGTATATGCGTCCGCATCCGAAATTGCCTCGGATGCGTATCTGAATCCGAATTCCGTATCAAACTCAGCAAAGCTTCCGTCTTTTGTGGAAATGCTGATGCCGCCGCCGGGCAGGGTATACAGCATATCACGCTTGGAACTGGTGAGAAGCTCGGCGCTTTGCGTGTAATACTCATCGCTGTAGACGCTCTCATACACCGGCGCGTCAAACCTTTTCAGCGGAATAATGTCTTTGGAAACAGACAGCCCCCTCTCGGAAAGCAGCTCTGCCGCCCCCTGTGCCTCCGCCTCGGGAATATATCCCCGGGTTCGATCCTGGCGCGCTATATTGAACACAAGGAAGAGATTCGCCGCTACAAGTATGGCGATAAGCAAATTTTTTACATTAGACCAGTTCATATGGCGCGTCCTCCTCACTCAATCAAAATTCACGTTCCATTTTGCGATGCCGTCAGCATAGCGCAGATTCACACGGGAAATACGCATGTTATCATCAAGCCCTCCAAGTGTCAAAAGCGTCCCAACGGTATACTTCGCGCTTGGTGTAAGCTCTGTGTCTTCATCGGCATCAAGGTCCCACGCACGCACAAAAACCTCGCAGACAGTCTGATCGGTCAGCACAGCACGAAAATACGGCTCTGTACCGACACGCACGCCGTCATATGTCAAAAAGTATTCAACAACGAGAAGTCCGCCTTCGCTGTATACATCCCCAAGGCACAGCTTTCCATCGGAGCCTATAAGCATGGGGGATATCTCCTCAAGCTTTCTTATAAGATTATCCACAGCCGTCAGCTTGTCAAAGAGCCCCGAGGCGACAGAGCTTGTGTATCCGAGAAGCGAATCCATTCTGATACCGCGAAGCGATGTTGATATACCCGCGGCATCGTCCGCAGAGAAGGATATATATCCCTCGTTGACGCGGAGCTGGCTGTGCGTGTCGATATACACATATCCGTTTTCATCGGAATAACTGCTGAGTTTGTCAATATTGTATCCGAAAAGTGAGAGTAAAGCGTTACTCTCATCCGCAGACAGCGTGGCAGTAGAGTGTGTGAGCTTAAAGGTTTCAACATCCTCACACACTATCGGCTCGATACCGGAGAATTTTTCAGAGCGCTCGAAATAGTATTCCACAGTATTTATATTCTGAACATCACTTGCGAGCTTTGAAATATAGAAGTCCGACGAAACAACATTGTCGCCTGGGGAAAATTCATAATAGTTTCCCTCGCCGTCATGTGCATATGCAACAAAGCGGTGAGCGGCAAAATCCTTGTCGGGAACAATTACAAGCTCACTTATATATGCCCCCACAGCGCCACCATCGCCTGCGGCAACATCCCCCTCAAAAACAGTGAGTCTGTCCACCGCATAAGCATAGATAAGCTGATACAGAATCGGCGCATGATAACGGATATACACATACTCCTCACCGTAGCATGCAAGGCTGAACATATTCTCACCGTCAGATGCAGGAAGCGCTTTGCAAACAGAGCCGGAGCCAAAAAGCTCCAGTATGCACGGAGATGTGATATCATAAAGAGCCGCGAGCGCATTTGCATCGGCAAATGCCGCGCTCGCTTTCTGATTTGCCGCCTGCTTATATCCTATGAACTCCGGGATGAGTCTGCTCCCGTCGAGTCCTTCCGGCGCCTCTCCGCTCTGGGCACTCCAAAGGCGGTCGAAATTTTCGCCAAGATAACTCTCCTCGGCGTCACCGCTAATCTTCATTCCGCCGATATATATAGCAACAAGCGTAATAAGGCTTACAAGGAGCACCGCCATAGCACCGGTTTTCACATGCTCAAAAAGCATGGACGGTCGGCTTTGTTTTTTCTTTTCCATATCAATCCACCGTTTTCAGCTTGGTTTCAAGCGGCAGGACTATGGTAACCAACGTCCCCATTCCCTGTTCGCTGTCAATGGATATGGTTCCGCCGTGGGCTTCCACGATCTCTTTTGCAATGGCAAGACCAAGACCGGTACCACCCGTTTCGCTGGTACGCGATTTTTCCACTCGGTAGAATCGCTCGAAGATATGCGGTATATCCTCTTCGGGGATACCTATACCCGTGTCGTGTACGGTTATAGAAAGTCCCGCACGCACCTGACGTGCCGCGAGCGTCACCGTGCCGCCGTCGGGGGTATACTTTATAGCGTTTGAGAGAATGTTTACAAGCACCTGCTCGATTCTCTCCTTGTCCGCAGTTATGATGGGAAGCGCGCCGGGCACGTCGAAATTGAACGTGTGCGAATGTGCCGCCGCGTCCACCTTCATAACTTCAAAAATGTGCGTGAGCATGCCCACGGCATCCACCTCGCCGACCGCCCACTGCGTACGCTTATTATCAAGGCGCGAGAGGACGAGAAGGTCGGATACGATACGTGTCATACGGTCACATTCGTCCACAGCCATTCCAAGGAAGAAGCTGCGCATTTCGGGTTCCATTTTATCATCAGACAGAATGGTTTCGCACGCGCCCTTGATACTCGTTAAGGGTGTGCGCATCTCATGGGACACGTTTGCAACGAACTCGCGGCGGGACTTATCAAGCTCATATCGTCCCGTTTCATCGTGGATAACGGCAAGAGTGCCGTTTCTTGTAACGTTTCCGTCGCGGTAGTTTATATTACCGAAGCTGATATCGAGAACTCTGCCACCGAACATAACGTCGCTGACCTCATATCCGTCGGAGTCATCTCCTACACCGCGGTCAACGTATTCAACGTTGAACCTCGGGTTATAGTCAATCTTGAAAAGCTCCTTGAAGCGTGCGAAATTGAAATTTGCGCCGTAAGCTGTGCCGAGAAGCTCTTTTGTCTTCTCGTTTATGTTCATCACGTGGCCGTCCTCGGTGAAGGCGATAACGCCGTCGTTGAGGTATGTGAACACGGTTTCGAGCTTTCTGTGCTCGCCCGAAACCTCCTCAAGAGTGTTCTTGAGGGTGGTCTTCATGTGGTTGAATGTTTCGGTAAGCTTGCCTATTTCGTCGTTTGCGTGAATGTCAAGCTCGTGCGAGAATTCTCCCGCCGCGATAAGCTTTGCGCCCTTGGTAATATTCTGTATGGGCGCGGTAATCGCTTTTGAGAGGAAGAACGCGAGTATTATCGCGAAAACAAGACCGAACATGAGTGCCTGAAGAATAATGGAGAAGAGTATCCAGGTAAATCTCTGCATCTCGTCCATTGAGTCGCGCACGTAGATGATGCATTCCCTGTCGCCGTTTTCAAGCTTTATGGCATAATCCGCATAATCCGCACCGAGCGGCTGTGTATTGTCAGGCTCACCGCGCATTGCGGCGATAAGATTGTTGGTCTTCTGAAGATTTTTTCCAAGCTCCGAGTCCGAGCCCTGAAGAAACACTCCGTCCGCATCGAGAATATAGAAATTGCGGTAATCGTCAATACCGAGGATACCGCGGTAGGTACTCAGTATTTTAAGCTGTTCCGATGAGAAATCATCCTCCGACAGCGCCCCTCGCAGCTCTTCGGCAAGCGTACTGTTCTCTGAAAGGTTCTGGCTCATCTGCTCGGTAAACTCGTTCATATAGAAGCTGTTTACGTTGTTGATAAGCACCGTACCGATAACGCACATTACGGTTATCATAAAGATAACTAAAATGAGAATGATTTTAAAATACAGACTGTTATACATATCGCTTACTTGATATAGTAGCCCATACCGCGCTTTGTGAGCAGGTATTCGGGACGGCTTGAATCGGTTTCGAGCTTTGTGCGAAGTCGGCTCACGGTAACGTCAACGCTTGACGTATCGCCATAGAAGCTGTCGTATCCCCAAACCTCGGACAGAAGCTGCTCACGTGTGTATACAGTGCCGATATTCTTTGCCATAAAGGTGAGCAGCTCATATTCCTTTTTGGTAAGCTCGACCGGATTTCCGGAGCGTGTAACCTCATATTTTGAGGTGTCGATAACGAGATCCCTTATGGTAATAACCGAGCTGTCATCACTCTGTGCGCCGCCCACAAGCTCACTTCTCGAGCGTCGGATATTTGCCTTGATGCGCGCCATAAGCTCACCGAGCGAAAATGGCTTTGTAACATAGTCATCCGCTCCGAGGTCAAGTCCCATAATCTTGTCTATTTCCTCCACCTTCGCCGTTGCGAAAATGATAGGCGTTGCCAGCTTCTCGCGTATGCGCTTGCACACCTCAAAGCCGTTCATTTTGGGAAGCATTATGTCAAGAAGAATAAGGTCAAAGTTGCCGGTCAGTGCCTTTTTGAGACCCTCTTCTCCGTCGCTTGCAAGTTCACACACGTATCCCTCTCGCTGGAGATTATAGATAACAGTGATGGCAATTTTACTCTCATCTTCCACAACAAGGATACGCTTTTTGTTGCCTGTATCGGACATGATATTCACCCTGCCTTATCTAAGGCATCCTTTCTTTAAAACTATGAATTCAACTGTCAAGTGCAGTCGATAAGATTCTGACTTCGCATGAGTTTTTGTTACGTGAAATAAACTGTAGTACCCTCTCAAGTGTTTGTGCGGTGTTTTTGGATTCAGTAAAGCGAAGAACACAGATTTCGTTGTTCCATATACCGTTTATAGCCTGATTTGCACCTCTCGAAACAGAAGAGCTTGGTGAAACGGCTACGTCAGCGCCCCAGAGGATATATCCCTGTGTCCTCAAAAGCTCCGCCGTGTTATCCGCCAGATTTTCAGGCGCGCGTCTTATGTGGGATTTTTGCTTTATAACTTTCTCAAGAAGTTCGTTCTGCGCTTCTATATCCGCAAGTATCTCGTCAGCATCTGTAAGCTGTGCACTGTTGAGAGTCGTACCGTGAAGTGCGATGGCATGTCCACCGGAGGCGATTGCCGATACAGCATCCGCATTATTTTTTGCCGCATCGCCAACTATGAAAAATGTTGCTTTGTAACCATATTCCCGAAGCACCGATAAAATATCATCGGTGTACGCTCCCGGTGCGGCATCTACCGTGATGTATATAATTCTGTCGGAGAGCACCGGGGTTGTGTCCTTTTCAGTGGTATCCTTTTCGGTTGTGTCCGGTTTTGCCGTTGTACCTTCGGTAACTTTCTGTGTGGTTTCCGGGAAATATCCCGGGTATTTACTCTTGGCAAGACTCTCCAGGCTCTGCTTTTGTGAGCCGTCCGATATACGTATAGCCACACTCGATGTTGTAGGATCGGTATACATATCAAAAACAAGTCCGAGCAACTGACAAACCGCTTCAACCGGAACATAACGTTCATCATGGAATTCCGTTGTTTTCAGGTACATGCGCTCTTTATCCTGATTTGCGGCAAAGTTTGAGGAGATGTCAAACGAAAGGTATTTGTCGCCGTAGGTTATAATGAACGTCTGCAGAGTGTTGTTCATTCGCACGTCAACGCTCGGAAGCTGCACAAACAGCGAAATCGGCGCATAATAAATGCTGTGCAGTTCCTCAGCAGGCAGTGCCGAATTCTGCGTCCACACGCGGTCATTATAGAAAAGAAGTGCAGCAGGATTCGCACCGTGGAGCTCCACTCTCGTGAACCACACGGCACCGAGTATTACCGTAAAACAGAAAATTGCGGACAGTATGCGAACAGCTCCGGCTCTCACAGCTCACCAAGCTCCTTTCAGAATAATCAGTCTGACAAAATGTCGTTTACATAGGCCACGGCAAGGTCGACCACCATTCCGTAGCTCTTCTCCCCCTCTTTCACCCCTTGGGATTTGAGGAACGTATCATTCATTACCCCCGCAACATCGGCGGCGGTGTTTTCGCGGTATTTTTCAAAAAATCGGTTGTATGCCACAATCTCGCCCTTAACTCTGTTGTCAAGCGAACCGTACACCTGTGCAAATGTGTCGTAGTCTGCCGAGTGAAGCGCGGAGTTTATATATTCATACATGTTAAGATATCCGCTGTAGCGTATATACGGGTCATCCGACTCGGCGCAAACAAGAAACGCCACGAAGTTCGCCTCGTTTTCGGGCATTATCCCTCTCTGATGCGCAAGCTCATGCGCCGCGGTAAACGGTAGAGTATAATCAGGGAAGCTTATATTGATGTTGGCTTCACCGGTGTAGTAGGTGAACATACCCGATATATGCGTGTATGACATCGCCTCGGACAGCGCAACCGGCTTGAGGCGTGAATACAGCCGCGGCAAAAACGGATACTTATCTGCCGCCTTTCCGTATGCGTCAAGCAAAAGCGTGTTCATCCTCCCAAACGAGTACGGCATCACGGAAGCGTCACCGTAGATATAGTTAACCTCGGACAGCTCCGAATTCATTTTGTCTATCATATATTCGGCACTCACGCGAAGCTCATCAATGCTGACCTTGGAGGCTTCAAGTCCCAGCTTATCGGAAAGCGCAGTACCGTTATATCCCACAGCGGTGGTGAAGACAAACAGCGAATACATAAGCGACAGCGCCGCCGCCATGGAAACAACATAACGCACACCGCTCTTGATACTCGTCCTCGTCCGCTTAACGCACAATATAATCAGTACCGCACACAGAACGGGGATAAATATTATCAGCGTTTCCGCGAGCGAAAACGGCAAAATGCTTGTTATTGTGGCAAGCGTTCCGCGCACAAGCGAGCCGACATATCTGTTGAAAAAGTCGGAAAAGGGCTTTGAAAACTCGCTTATTATGTGTACTGCCAGCGTCGCCAATGCCACAAAAAAGAGCACAAGTGCGCCGGTGGGGATATATTCTTTTATCTTTTTCAGGTTCAACGCTTATCCTCCGATTTTTCAATATGCCGAACAAGCGCCGCCATATCTTCGGGCAACGCAGCCTCAAGGCAAACGCGTCTGCCGCCGAGCATAAATTCAAGCGATGCGGCATGGAGCGCGTGACGGGTCATCATTTTGTCAAGCTCACTCGGACAAGTCTCGGCAGTGCCGTACATTCCGTCACCGACTATAGGAGCGCCCATGTATGAAAAGTGGACGCGAAGCTGATGTGTCCGCCCCGTTTGCGGTCGGGCACGAACGACGGATGCACCACTGCAGGCGGCAAGCGTCTGATACGATGTAAGCGCATTTTTTGCGCCGGGCGCGGATATATCGCATGCTTCTCTGGTTATTATGCTCGCCTGCTTTCGTCTGATAGGCTTATCTATCTCGCCGCTCTCGGGGCAGAGAACTCCTCCGAGCACGGCGATATATGTTTTCTTAATCTCCCCTGCCTGCATCTCTGTGGCAAGACGTGCGGCACTCATCTGATTTTTGGCAACGAGCACCACGCCGCTTGTGTCGCGGTCGAGTCTGTTGATAGCACGGAAGATGAAGGGAATGTTTTTCGATGAAAAATAGTATGCGAGTCCGTTTGCAAGTGTATCCTCGAAGTGGCCGATTGACGGATGCGTCGCCATATCATACGGTTTATTGACGGCAATTATGTCATCATCCTCGTAAATTATGTCAAGCGGCATTTTTGTGGGGATAAGGGATTCATTCTGTTCTTCGGGACGGTCATTTGCCGCAAGGGTGAGGACATCTCCCTCGCACAGTACGCGTCGCACAGTTGCGTGCTCACCGTTTACGGTGATGCCGCCTTCGATACGCTTAAGTCTTGTGACAAGAGCGTGAGATATTTTGTTTTTGTAAAGCCATTCTTTAACGGTGATACCGTTTTCGGCTTTTGAGATAACGATTTCCACACGCGCCTCCGAGTAGACATAATTACCTACTTTATAGTATATCATTAAATTTAAATAATATCAAGGTTTTTTCGTGAACAATTGCATTTTTTTGCATCAAGTGCATATAAAACAGCACCGCGGCGTGAGTGCCGCGGTGCATGTGCTTTATTCGTAAAACTTCGGCTCGATTACAATCTCACCCTTTTCATTGATGTAGCCGATTTTTCCGTCTACATAAACCATTGCCAGGCCGTTGTCGGCGAAGGCATACACAAGGTCAAACTTCGGCTCGATCACAATCTCGCCTTTTTCGTTTATGTAGCCGTATTTGCCATCTACCCGAACCATTGCCAAGCCGTTGTCGCCGAAATCGCCTATCCGGTCAAACTGCACTTCAAGCACGATTTCGCCCTTTTCATTGATGTAGCCGTATTTGCCGTCTACCCGAACCATTGCCAAGCCGTTGTCAGTGAAATCGTATATACAATCAAACTTCGGCTTGATCGCAACCTCACCTTTTTCGTTGATGTAGCCCCATTTGTCGCCCACTTTAACCAGTGCTAAACCGTTATCGATGAAATAGTCTACTTCATCAAACTGCGGTGTGACGACATATTCACCCTTTTTGTTGATGCAGCCCCATTTTTCGTCTACCTCAACCCTTGCCAAACCGTTGGCGGCGAAATCGTATGCATCGTCAAACTGCGGCTTGATTACACACTCGCCCTTTTCGTCAATGTATCCCCATTTGCCGTCTACCTTAACCTGTGCCAAGCCGTTGTCGGCGAAGTCGTGTGCGCGGTTAAACTGCGGTGTGACAACTATCTCGCCTTTCTCGTTGATATAGCCAAATTTGCCGTCTACATAAACCATTGCCAAGCCGTTGCCGGTGAACTCGTATGCATGGTCAAACTGCGGCTTGATTACAACCTCGCCGTTTATGTTAACATAACCCCTCTTGCCGTTAGCACTTACAACGGGAAGCGGAAAAGTTGCGGTATGTGCTGTAGACTTCTCTTTCATTGTTTGTTCCTCCGATGATTTATATGCTTTATTCATAAAACTTCGGCTCGATTACAATCTCACCCTTTTCATTGATGTAGCCGTATTTGCCGTCTACATAAACCATTGCCAAGCCGTTGCCGGCGAAGGCATACACATGGTCCAACTTCGGCTCGATCACAATCTCGCCTTTTTCGTTGATGTAGCCGTATTTGTCGTCTACACAAACCATTGCCAAACATTTATCGGCGAAATGGTCTGCATAGTCAAACTGCGGCTCGATTACTATCTCGCCTTTCTCGTTGATATAGCCGCATTTGCCGTCAAGCTCAACCCTTGCCAAGCCGTTGGCGACGAAATTCCATGCCCAATCAAACTGCGGCTTAATTACAACCGCACCTTTCATGTTAACATAACCCCACTTGCCGTTAGCACTTACAACGGGAAGCGGAAAAGTTGCGGTATGTACTGTAGACTTCTTTTTCATTGTTTGTTCCTCCGATGATTTATATGCTTTATTCGTAAAACTTCGGTGTGACAACAATCTCGCCCTTTTCGTTTATGTAGCCGATTTTGCGGTTTACATAAATCTGTGCCAAGCCGTTGGCGGCGAAATCAGATATAAAATCAAACTTCGGCTCAATCACAAATTCACCCTTTTCGTTTATGTAGCCGATTCTGTAGTTTACATCAACCCATGCCAAGCCGTTGGAGGTGAAATTGTGTGCCCGGTCAAACTGCGGCTCGATTACAAACTCGCCTTTTTCGTCAATGTATCCCCATTTGCCGTCTACCCGAACCATTGCCAAGCCATTGTCAGCGAAGTCGTATGCCTCGTCAAACTGTGGTTTGACAACAATCTCGCCCTTTTCGTTGATAAAGCCGTATTTGCGTTTCGCCATAACCCTTGCCAAGCCGTTGTCGGCGAAATCCCATGCCTCGTCAAACTGTGGTGTGACAACAATCTCGCCTTTTTCGTCAATGTATCCCCATTTGCCGTCTACCCGAACCATTGCCAAGCCATTGTCAGCGAAGTCGTATGCCTCGTCAAACTGTGGCTCAATTACAATCTCGCCCTTTTCGTCAATGTATCCCCATTTGCCGTCTACCCGAACCATTGCCAAGCCGTTGTCGGCGAAATCCCATGCCTCGTCAAACTGTGGCTCAATTACAATCTCGCCCTTTTCGTTTATGTAGCCCCATTTGCCGTCCACCTTAACCATTGCCAAGCCGTCGTCGGCGAAGGTACCTGCAAAATCAAACTGCGGCTCAATCACGATTTCGCCCTTTTCGTTGATGAAGCCGTATTTGTCGCCCACTTTAACCCTTGCCAAACCACTGTCGGCGAAGTACTCTGCATAGCCAAACTGCGGCTCAATTACAATCTCACCCTTTTCATTGATGTAGCCCCATTTGTCGCCCACTATAACCCTTGCCAAACCACTGTCGGCGAAGCCATCCACCCAATCAAACTGCGGCTTGATCACATATTCACCCTTTTCGTTAATGTATCCCCATTTGCCGCCCACTTGAACCATTGCCAAGCCGTTGTCGGCGAAATCGTCTGCCCAGTCAAACTGCGGCTTAATTACAATCTCGCCTTTCATGTTAATATAACCCGACTTGCGGTCCGCATTTACAACTAGAAGCGGAAAAGTTGCGGTATGTACTGTGGATTTCCCTTTCATTAGCTGTTCCTCCGATGATTTATATTTTTTATTCGTAAAACTTCGGCTCGATTACAATCTCGCCCTTTTCATTGATGTAGCCGATTTTGCGGTTTACCTCAACCATTGCCAAACCGTTGCCGGCGAAGGCACCTGCAAAATCAAACTGCGGCTCGATTACAAACTCGCCTTTCTCGTTGATGTAGCCATATTTGTCGTCCGCTTTAACCCTCGCCAAACCACTGTCGGCGAAGTACTCTGCATAGCCAAACTGCGGCTCAATCACGATTTCACCCTTTTCATTGATGTAGCCCCATTTGTCGCCCACTATAACCCTT
>JAZTXD010000113.1:0-17371 GCA_045636265.1 Candidatus Flemingiibacterium sp. | reverse complement strand
AATGCCGAAGCATCAGCTCAGGTTAACACGGGACCTCCCCACGTCTCTGTTTTTCGCTGCTTGATACCATCTCTTAGAGCTTAATCGTTTTTAGCTCTTTACTTAAATTTACCTTTTGTTCGTGTTTCAAAAGAATTGTCGAGATTTGTTATCGTGTTCTATAGTTTCCTTAGCGCTTGTCCTTAAACAAGCATCTTCGTACTTCACACTTTCTTTCTCTTGTTGTTCAATTTTCAAGGACCATTGTCTCTTTCGCTGTCCCCTTCTCAGGCGACTCGATTATTATATCACATCTCTCCGTCTTTGTCAATACCTTTTCTAAAACTTTTTTCAAAATCTTTTTCAAGGTCCCGCAGGCTTCGATGTTTGCGCCACTCTTGCGACAGCTTTTATATTATAGCATACCATTTTTCTTTTGTCAACACCTTTTTTAATTTTTCTGCATATTTAGCACAAATGTGCATAAATACCGCATCGTAGTAAATACTGTTGTGTGAGGTGTCAATATGTTCAATATTTTAATACGTATTATCTTAATTTATATATTATTAATCGGTACAATGCGGCTTATGGGCAAGCGCCAGATCGGACAGCTGCAATTATCCGAGCTTATTACCACAATTCTCCTCTCCGAGCTTGCATCCCAGCCGATAACCGACAATCAGATTCCGATTTTGTATGCAGTAATCCCCGTCGCGGTTCTTCTCTCGCTCGAGGTTATAATTTCCTACACAGTAACAAAGCTTCCAGCCCTCAAACCGATTTTCGACGGCAAGCCGAGCGTTCTGATACGGCACGGCGAGCTTGACATAGGCGAAGTGGCACATGTGCGCATAAGCGTCGAGGAGCTTTTAAGTCAGCTTCGCATCAAGGGCATTTCCGACATCGAGCAGGTTGATTACGCAATACTCGAGCAAAACGGTCAGCTTTCGGTAATCTCCAAGCGTTCCGAAGCCCCGCCCACTTGCGCAGATTTAAGTGTCACTGTTCCCGAATCGGGAATTGCACATGCAATTATTGTGGACGGTCAAATAAGCGAATATGACCTGGGACTGCTCGGGCACGACCGCAACTGGCTGAAATCGCGGCTGAAGCATCACAAGGTCGAGCTTGAGGATGTGTTTCTGTTTACGGTAGACGATCTCGGGAAGGAAGGTATTATCAAAAAATCATGCGCTCGTTAATAATAGCCGCCGTTATTCTCTCATTCATCGTTTTTCTTACAATATGTAATATGATATATGTAGGCAACCGCATGGATGAATTGCTGACAGTATGTGAAAGGTTAAAAGATAACAGTGCTCCCGTGCTGGTCGATGAGCTCATCAGCCGTTGGGAGCACTGCCGTAATATTATTTCTCTTACAACGCATCACAGCGAAATAGACCGCGTCGAGAACGCCATAGATTCACTGAAGCACTATATCGATTCTCCAGCCGACTTTGGCGCACAGCTTGAAATAATCATAAATGCGCTCGACTACATCGGAAGCGGTCAGCGTTTTTCGTTTGAATATATTTTTTAACGGAACGGTGTTACCTCATCCGCAAGGTACACCTCTTTGCGAACTATTGTATAGTATTCGCTGAACGGATCGTCAAAAGTAATGCCGACCTTCTGCTCAAGCCCCTTAACAACATACTCGGGATTGAGATAATTCTCGCTGTCCGCAGACAGAAGTGCACGTACAGTTATCGAGCCGTTATTGTAAATGCAGGATTTGAGTTTGATAAAAGGCGTAATATTTACAATCTTATCCCCGGACTTCGAGCGTTTCATAAGTCGCAGGGGGAACGAGTACAGATCGCACATTCTCGCGGCAATCTGCGGGTTGAGCTTGGGAGATGTCATTTTTATTTCGTAATCCGCCCATGCAATATCGCCGAATTTCTTGTCGCTCTGATAAACGTCGGTTATCTGTAGCTCGTCGGTAAGAGTTTCGTTAACACGGCGTTTGACTTCGTCAAGCGGCATATCATCAATGAGTTTTATATCGAAAAACTCACATTCGCTCTGCGTTCCGATTGAAAGCGGAAGCGAGAACGTAATTTTAAGGCGCGGATTGAAGCCCTGCGAATACCACGCAGGCACCCCCGCACGGATAAGAGAGCGTGTCATGGTTCTCACAAGGTCGAGATGCGATATATATTGAAGACTTCCGACCTTATAAAATTTCGCTCTTATTTGCATCGGCTGCACCATGTGCGCTCACCTCCAAGCTTATTCGCGCCGCAAGCCGTACACTTTTCGGCGCAGTTTTTATTAGTTACCGCATCGTATGCGTTATGGCGCTCACGAAGCATAAACTCCTTATTAACGCCACAGTCGATAACATCCCACGGCAGGACCTCCCCCTCGCCGATCTCACGGCTTGAGTAATATGCAGGATCAATACCGCAGTCGGAGAAAACTTTCATCCAATTATCATAGTTAAAGAATTCTTCCCACGCGTCAAACTTCATACCGCGGCGGTGCGCTTCAAGTATCGCCGGGGCAAGGCGTCTGTCGCCGCGCGCGAATACGGCTTCGATAAGCGAAACCTGTGCATCGTGATAATTATACTTGACTTTGGGATCGTTTATCTTGGAGCGAAGCAAACGCTGTTTGCGGTCGAGTTCCTCAAGCGTATTCTGCGCTTCCCACTGAAATGCCGTAAACGGCTTCGGGATAAAGCAGGCTACGCTTATTGTTACAGTCGGAGCTTTTCTGCCCTTAACTCCGCGCATAACATCGTAATACGTGTCAACAACGCGCTTTGCAAGCTCGGCAATTCCGGCAATGTCTTCGTCCGTTTCGGTAGGCAGACCGATCATGAAGTACAGCTTCACCTGATTCTTACCGGCTTCAAATGCAACTCTGCACGCACTCATCAGATCTTCTTCGGTTACATTTTTATTAATAGCATCGCGAAGTCGCTGTGTTCCAGCCTCGGGCGCAAACGTGAGTCCGGACGCACGCACGCTCGATATTTTATCCATAAGCTCCTTGGTGAACATATCAAGGCGCATCGACGGGAGCGAGAGATTAACCTTCGCCGCATCCGTCCATTTAAGAAGCGTGTCGCAAAGCCCCTCGATATCCGAATAGTCACTTATCGAGAGTGAGGAGAGCGATATTTCATCGTAACCGGTACTCTCGCGGAGCGCTCTCGCCTGACGGTCGAGCACCTCAACCGACTTTTCGCGAATCGGGCGATATACCATTCCAGCCTGGCAGAAGCGGCATCCGCGGAGACATCCGCGGTACACTTCAAGCATAATTCGATCGTGTACAGTTTCAATATACGGCATTACAAACTTATCCGGGAAATATGCCGTATCCATATCTTTAATGATGCGCTTGGTAATCTTTGTGGGGATATCGTCATAAATCGGCTTGTATTCTTTTATAGTTCCGTCCTCGTTATATGACACCTCGTAAAGTGACGGAACATAAAATCCGTCAAGCTTTGCCGCTTCATGAAGGAACGCAGCTCTCGTATAAGCTCCCGATTCTTTCATGTCGGCATAGAGGTGCATTATCTGCGGCAGTGCCTCTTCGCCCTCTCCGATAGAGAAAATGTCAAAGAAGTCCGCGATAGGCTCCGCATTATAAGAGCAGGGGCCGCCGCCTATAACTATCGGCATATCCTCGCTACGCTCACTCGCGAGAAGCGGAATTCCCGCAAGGTCAAGGGTGTTGAGCACATTGGTGTAGCACAGCTCATACTGAAGCGTAAATCCGACAAAATCAAAGTCAGACAGCGCATCTCCACTCTCGTGAGCATACAGCGGAATATTATATTTGCGAAGCTGTTCTTCCATATCCGTCCACGGAGTGTACGCTCTCTCGCACCAGAGATCGTCATACGCATTTATCGCGCCGTACAGTATACGCAGTCCGAGATTTGACATGCCTATCTCATAGGTATCCGGGAAGCAGAACGCGAAACGCGCTCGCACATTTTTCTTATCTTTAATAATCTGACCGTATTCGCCGCCGGTGTAACGTCCGGGCTTGAGCACGCGCTTGAGTAAGCGCTCGGCGGTGGCCTTGGGTGTGAGTTTTTCCATGATAGTAGTATCCTTTACATAAAATAAACGGGATGCCGCGTTCTGCGGCATCCCATACCGTTTAAACCAAAAGTTTTGAAATTACGGCGACAGGTATCAGCCAGAACAGTTGATAAAGCAGCGCGTAAAGCGACGGGAACGCACCGGAAAGTCCGAATGCGTGTATAAACACCATAACCACAGCACCGATTATCATCGAAAGTATTCCGACAGCAATGTCTGTTTTTATAACAGAGCTTACACGCTCGCAAAGTGCAACCGTGCGAAGCAGCGACTTAACGGAACGTCTTGACACCACTCCACTCTCACAACGCTCAAACGTATGAGGAATATCCTCAACATTCTTCGCGCGGATAACCTTAACCGGATACTTGATCGCTCTTATCTTCTTGGAAAGCAAGAGATCGTCAATGTTAGGATCAAACGACTTGATTCCGACACACATACCGGTCTTATAAAGCTGACCGAGTATCTTCTCAAACTCTCTGTCAATGGTGTAGGTCACATATATCTTCGCCGCGAGCTGACCTCTGAATGCAATAAACAGAACTCCGATAGAGGAATTTTGTTCCTGCTTGCGTCCTTCACTGTCATACGGCGGCTCGTAGTCCTTCTTTTCCATGTAGGATGCCTTACCGATGTAAACCAATTCCCCGTCCACAGTTACGGTAAAGCCGTCATCGTCAACCTCAACAAGCTCCACATCCTCGGAATATCCCATATCATGTGTTGCCTGGCTGAACACATCCGCAAGAGGTCCGCCAACCTTTATAAACGAGCTTGCAACATTGTAGATTATCTCGTCAATGCGGTTCTGTCCGAACACCTTAATGCTCGTAACCTTGACGCCTCTCGACGGGAACACTTCCTTATCTTCAAAGGAAATTACCGCCGAACCGGAGTATTCATTGAGCGAACACTCACCGATTATGGCGCTGTCATTTGCAAAAGCATCTTTTGATGCTTTGTAGAAAGGATACGCAAAAACAATAAGTAGCGCAAGAGGAGCGCTGAGTGTTAAAGTAAGGAATGCCATCGTAAATGCTCCGTATACGCCTTTGCCACTAAAAGCTGCCAACAGAGCAAACACCAGTGCCGCCGCGCCAACAATTGAAAGCATAATGCCAACTATCGGCTTGGAAATCTTTGTCCATGCACTTCTCTCAAAGAATCCGTCCACAAACTCGGTCTTCCCTGCACGGATTATCTGAGCCTCATTTGACACATAGTCGTTAAAGACTTCGCGTTCAAGCGACTCCGTCGCATCCGATACAGGTGTTATAACAAACTTTTTGTTGTTAGAAGAAACGATATTAAAGCTGTACACCTCGCGTTTGAGATTCATAAACTCATAAACAAGCGCAAGCAATACCGTGAGAATCACCGGGAGATTATACAGTGCAAACCCTTCTACAGGTGCGGTAAATGCCGCTACAAACGTGTATATAACCGACAGTATCAGCATTGCCGCCGTTATTGTTTCCGGCAATGTCTTTTTCTTCAAAACAGCCATGGAGCCGTCAAGGATCTGCTTATACACAAGAACGCCGCTAAACACAACAAGCTGTAAATCAATCATTGCATATACAATCGGATATGATGTAGGTCTCATAAATTCGGGAAGTGCAAGACCGAACAGCGAGAAGTTTTCAATAAAGAATGTACACAAGAGAAGCGCCACAGCCGCAGCCATTCTGATAAGCAGTGACTTATATTTTGATTCATAATCATTCATTATGCCATCATTCTGGTCGCGCGTGATATACTCTATCTTCTCTTTAACCGCGTTTATCTGCGAAGTCTCCTGATGCTTTTGGATTATGTCATCCTCAATCTCCGTCGCTTTTTCTTCACCGACGGTTTCTTTGAGCTGATCTTCCATGCCAAACGCAAGCATTATATGAAGGTCAGTCTGGTCTATTTCTTCGCCGTCCGGCTGACCGTAAACACGTGTGTCATCCTGCTCTGCACCCAGACTTTCAAGATCTGCTTCGCTTACCGGGGTGAATACTTCAGTTGCAGACTGCGCAAACGCCGCATCAATCACACTGTCAAGATCATCGCTCTCGTCTGTCATATGCTTTATCTGCGAAATATCGAACACCGCAGTAGCAACATCGTCCGAGGCAAAGTCCTCTTCAAAGTCAGCAGCTATCAACGCGCTCTCATTAACCGGCTCCGCAAGTTTCATGTCGACATCCTCGTCAAATGTGAACTCTTCGTTAATTACAGAGTCAACATTATCCGTGATATCACCATTGAGAACAGCTTCATCAACCGGTGCACCAATATCGTCAAAGGCTTCCGGAACCGCTCCGTCGATAAGCTCGAGCTCTTCGATTGCATCAGGCTCCGTCCACTCTTCGTCAAGCTCCGGCTCATCGAAAAGCTCCTCGGATACATCCTCAGTCTGCACTTCCATATCGGTTATTTCCGCATCGAGCGCGGAAGCAGCATCCTCGGCGTACACATCGGCAACCTCATCATCAGTGTCAAAGAGTTCAGCTTCACTGTCAGAGGATACCGCATCGACTTCGGCAAGCGCTTCGCTCCCGTCAACCTCATCAAGCGATGCGATTGCATCCTCGACGTCAAGCTCATGTACGATATTGTCGCCGTTTTCGTCAACCGGCGGCAGATCTTCCTCTGCGGCAAGCGCCTCGCGCTCCGCTCGCGGCTTTGTTATGTACATATCGATAAGCTCATCGATATCGAGATCGGAATCGTCAAGTGCTGTAACAGCCTCGGATGTATGCAGACGTTTCTCTGCCTCACGGTAAACATCGTCATCTATCATAAGCGACTTATCATATTGCTTTGCACTGGAATCGGGACGCTCTTTTTTAGTTTCGCCTGCGTCATCAAAGCTAAGCTTAAGACGAGCAAGAAGGTCATCGGCGCTGATATCCGCCCCCGACTTTTTGCCTAATGAATTTTTCTCATCGCGCATTTTGTCGTTCCTTTCCTAACAGTTATCATTTTCCGTGAATTTGTCTTGCCGCTTCACAAAGAATAACGGCAGTGGCACACGATACGTTAAACGAATTAACCTTACCGTACATCGGTATGGATATTATAAAATCGCACTTCTCTCTGACCAGACGGGATATTCCGTTACCCTCGCTTCCAACCACAATCGCGGTTGCGCTGTCAAACTTTGTTTCATAGTACGATGAGCCGTCAGCCTCGGCGCCGTATACCCACACGCCTTTTTCCTTAAGCTCATCAATAGCCGCCGCAATATTCGGCACTTTAGCTATAGCAAGATGTTCAAGCGCACCGGCGGACGTTTTTTCAACCACAGCAGTAAGTCCGGTTGAACGGCGTTTGGGAATTATAAGTCCGTGAGCACCGGCACCCTCGGCACAGCGTATGATCGCACCGAGATTGTGCGGGTCAGCGATCTCATCCGCAATAACGATAAGCGGCTTCTCGCCTCTCTGTGCGGCAATTTCCAGAATCTCATCTATTGTGACATACTCTTTCGCAGCAGCCATGGCAACAACGCCCTGATGGTTGGTTCCTGCGCCGAGTACATCTATCTTGGTTTTCTCAACTTCAATCACCGGTATGCCGCGCTTAATCGCCTCGGCAACTATAAGAGTGATTGAACCCTCGCGGTCTCCGCGTCTTACAAAAAGCTTATCAACCGAGCGACCGGATTTGAGAAGCTCAAGCACCGCATTTCTGCCGCTCACCGCATTTGAAACCGCTTCACCGTCAGCCTCATCCTCGAAGAAGGAATTCACAGGCTTTTCGCGTTTCTTATAGTCCGGTTTGTTTTTATTATAGCTTTTCTTCCCGAAATCGGAGTTGTTTTTCTTATACATAATTACCTTCGCTTGAAACAATTCTGTGAAATACAAGTGGGCACAACTACCCTATTGTATATAATATATTATATTATAACATACTTTTAGCGATTTGTACATACCTTTTTCAGATATTTTTTTAAAAAATTAAACTATTTTTTAGGATATTTGTGAAATAAAAAAAGGAGATGCTTTCACATCTCCGATTTTTACGATAATCCGCGCAATTACTGCTGCTTCATTTCAGCGTAGCACTCGCTGCAATATACCGGTCTGTCGTTGCTGGGCTGGAAAGGAACCTTAGCTTCCTTACCGCATCTTGCACAGGTAGTGGTGAAAAGCTCTCTCTGGGGCTTTCCGGCGTTCTTTCTTGCGTCACGGCAAGCCTTGCATCTCTGGGGCTTATTCTGGAAGCCCTTCTCAGCATAGAATTCCTGCTCGCCGGCAGTAAAGATAAATTCCTCGCCGCAATCCTTACAGATCAATTTTTCGTCCTGATACATTTTGAAATACCTCGCTTGTGTAGAAAAAATAGAATTTTGCCCTCGACGGATTTGCACCGACACCTTTGCAGTAATAATACAATCAACGCTCTCGTTAAGCTATTCGGGCATATGTTATAAATTATTTACAAATTGTACGCTGATAATTCACCAACTATATCTATTATACCACTTTTTTGGATAATGTCAATAGTTTTCACAAAATATTTTTCAACTATTGATGCATATTATTCATTATGTACATTTCAACAAGCTTTTTTTGTCTGTTATGACAATCATTTTTACATATACAGACAAAAAAGCACGATATTATGCACTACACATATAAATTATTTTTGTTGCATCTGCACAATCTGTGTGAAATCAGTCAATGAGGTAGTTGATATCCCCCGTCAAAAGCGATATGATTCCACGGTAGGTTATTTCCGGCTGTTCATTGAAATTAGCTTCCATCTGAGCAAGCAGTTCACGGCTTTCAACCACAAGATCAAGCTTCATAATCGGCTGACGGTTCTCGATTATTTCGCAGTGAAGGTCAAATTTTCCATCCTCACGCTCGGAATGGGAGCTCTTTATTTCAGAGCCGTTCTGCTTAAAAGAAAGAAGACGCATAGCGCTTTTAAGGCTCTTCTCCTTAATCATATTAAGCAGATTACTGTGAAGCTGCTCAACGACTATGATACCCTTCTCCGCTATCTTGAAATACTCTCGCGTATCACCCGCGCCGCGCACTATCGCTTCGTCCGGCTCAAGATGCACCATCTCAACTATTTCATTATCAAGCAGCTCCGCAAAGCACTCCGCGAAATCGAAATAGCTGACAAACTCATCCTGCACAACGATATCGCTTATAGTATTGAAATCAAGGGGATAGTTTATATTCTTGAGCAGATACAAAATAAAAATTTTGATATCGTTTTTCTCTTTAAGCGGTGCGTGCATGTCGGAACTCCTTGTTTTATAAAAGTTTTTTGAGGCGAAAATGGGCAAACACCTGACGGCATCTGCCCATTGTCTTTAGCTTTCAGCGTTTATTCTTCTTCAGCTGCAGGGAGATAATCTCTCCAGTTCTTCATTGTAAGTCTGTCGAAGTTTCTGTAGCCGTAGTATGTGTCACCGATCTTGGAGAGCACCTTATCATTGTAAACATATGCATCCTTATTGAAGAAGAGAGGAAGGATGGGCATATCTTCCATGAGAAGCTCTTCCGCATCGTGCAGATACTCGGAGCGAGCAGCTCTGTCAGTTTCGGCATAAGCCGCCTCGATAAGCTCATTGTAAGCATCGCTGTCATATCCGGGGATATAAGGTACAGCATCGTAGTTGTCATTCTGAATGTCTATGCCGTTACCGGAGAAAGACGGAGCGAATACGGAGAGTGCTCCGAAGGAATCGGTGGAAAGGCACTGATAGTCTACGGTGATTGCATCGTAGTCGCCGTTTTCATATGCTTTTCTGTAATCATCATAATCAAGAGGCTTAACCGTAACGGTAAATCCGATTTCAGCCCAAGCCTCCTTGAGATACTCTGCAACAGCCACTTCAAGGGCGTTGTCACGGCAGATAAGATTGAACTTACCTGCTTTGGAAGCAAGAGCTTTCGCGCCTGCAACATCTGCGGTAGCGGAGATAAGGTCACCGCCGTTAGCACGGAAGCTGTCGCCGACCTTCTTGTCGTACACGGTTCCGGGGATAAGACCGGTAGCCGCTTCGGCATAAGTTACAAGATTTACAAGAGCCTCTCTGTCAATCGCCTTTGAAAGCGCAACTCTGTTATCCTTATACTTAAGAACTCTGTGTTCGGTGTTGAAGATAACGCTGTGTGTTGAGAGAAGATCGGAAATTTCAGCCTTCTTTGCGTAGTCGGCACGCTTGGAAAGTCCGATTTCACCGAGATAGAAGATCTCGCCGTTTTCAAACATGGCGGTATTCTCTTCCTCATCAGCCTTGTAGTTTACAACAAATCTGTACGGGAGTACATACTTATCAAGTGCATCTTCGTTATCAGTATCACGGTAGTAGTAAACATTGCGCTCAATGATAAGCTCCTTGCCGGGATCCATACCCTTTACTGCAAACGGGCCGTTGAAGCACATAGTAGCTACGTTAGCCGCAAAGTTGTCATATCTTGCAACGATATCCTCACGAAGCGGAACAAGTGCAAGGCATGCAAGGTTTTCAAAGAAGCGGTCGTAGTCTATCTTTGTTTCAAACTGAACCTCGACCACGTCTGTATCAACAGCGGCAATACCAAGGTCATCGATAGAAATGTCACCCGCCTTAACGTCGCGGGCATTCTTTATGTCAAAGAGAAGAGAAGACGCCGCGCAGGAGAACTCGGGATCAAGGATACGCTTCCAAGCATACACGATGTCATCAGCGGCAACCTCACGGCCATCACTCCACTTGGTAGCCTTGATGGTGATTTCCATGCGGTATTCGTTCTTTTCGGGATTTTCGATGATCTTATAGCTCTTCATGAGAGCGTTTTCAACTTTTCCCTTTTCGTTTATTCTGGTAAGTCCTTCATAAAGAAGACCGAGCAGCTTTACACTGGCATCGTCAGTGTAAGCAAGTGCAGGGTCGAAATCGTTGATTTCACTTGCTATGTAAAGGTTAATAATAGAACCCTTTTCATCGCCCTCGAGTGTTGATCCGCAAGAAGCGAGAAGAGTAACGGACATTGCCACTAAAAGCAGCATTGAGATAAGTTTCTTCATAATTTTTTTGGTTCCTCCTCCGAGTTAAAGCCTGCATAAGCAGCGTATGGCACAGCAGTAAACATACTACTGGGCATTACTTATATTATTATACCATTAAATCCTAAAATAATCAATGACTAAATTGCAAAATATTTAAAGTTTAATACTATTGCACAATCCTGGATATACCGTTTTGTATCATTTGCCCAAGGCAATCAGACCACTTGTGTACAAACAGTAAATAAACTGTCACAGTTTTTTTCTTTTGCGTATTTTTGCAAAAAATCGCGGCAATGATAATCACAGAAATATGCATTCCAAAGGAGTGAGAGCCATAAACATTGAGGCAAGAACTGACCTTGCGGCAGAGCTTGACATAAGCAATGCGCGCGATGTAGAAGAAAAGCGTGAGGTTCACGGAAAGATAACTGTGAGCTCGGTGGAAATCCTGAGTGAGGCTGCAGCACAGCGTCTCGGAAAGCCGAGAGGAAAATATATCACTCTTGACATCGGGAAAATATGGCTCGCGCCTGACGAGGATTTTGAGAGCGCCGCCGAAACAATATCCAAGCAGCTGAAACTACTTGCAAACGAGCTGTGCGGACAAATGCCAGAGCACGTACTCGTGGCAGGCCTCGGCAATCGCCGCATAACGGCCGATGCACTCGGCGACGAGGCGGTGGGACTCATCACCGTAACACGGCATCTGAAGACCTTTAACACCAAGCTTTTCACGCTGCTCGGCGGACGCGAAATATCCGCCGTTGCGCCCGGTGTGCTCGGCCAGACCGGCGTTGAAACCGCAGAGATGATACGCGGCGTATGCCGTGAGATATCCCCCGCCCTTGTAATAGCGATAGACTCGCTTTGCGCACGCTCGACCGACAGACTTGCAACCACTGTACAGCTCGGTTCCACGGGGATAGTTCCCGGCTCGGGCATCGGCAACCACCGCAAGGGTGTCACCAAAGAAACGCTCGGCGTTCCGGTTATTGCATTCGGTATCCCCACAGTTGTGGATTCGGCATCGCTTGTGTTCGATGCGCTTGATGCCGCCGGAATAGAAAATCCCGATCCGCGTCTTTGTGAGGTGCTTGAAAACCGCCGAGGTTTTTTTGTAACCCCAAAGGAAACGGATACAATTATAAGAGAGTTGTCAAGGCTCACGGCAAGATCTCTTACCCTCGCATTCGGCGGAATGTAGCATAACTTTCCGTCATCGCGCATATAATTTCTCAAAGGCAAGCCGTACGATCAACAAAAAGGACAGACGTAACATGCAAAATCAGATAATCCGCAAAAAAGAATACAGAGGCACATTTTCCCTGTTAGGAAAGGCTTTTTCGACACTTTTAGCCATGCTTGGCGCACTCGTTCTGACACTTTTGATTTTAAAGTCAGCCGTCAGCACCGCCGCAGAATGGTCCCCCACACAAACCGCCAGAAAATGCTTTTATTTCCCCGAAAAAATCACCCTGCCAGATAGAGAGAGCACCGTACAGCTTCTTATGTCTGCCTCTTTTTTCGGAAGCGATGCGCTGTATTTTGACGAAGGCGAGGAGAACACAGGCTTGACCGAGCCGTACACGCCAAGCACATCCGAGAGTGAGGGCAAGGACTCCCCCCCAAACCCCATTGGTGAGCCGACAGCTCCAAATCAGGGAAATCAGAGTGTTGATGAAGCAACCAACATCTACGATTTCGATCGCTCACTTGTTCCAAACGGCGAGCTTGCGCTTTTTCCGTACGATCTTACGCTGAACAGTAAAATCGGAGAAATTCTCCTGTCAAACACCACCGGATATAAAATCGACACAACTGAATTTCTGACACGGGAATACCCGATCAAAGCCTCACTTGATGACTACAGTCAAAGCGAACCGCTTGTGCTCATAATACACACGCACGGCACCGAAGCATATTCCCCAAGCGGTGCAGTTTCAACACCGGCATCCGCTGTACAGAGAAGCTCGGATACATCGAAAAACATGATCGCTGTAGGTAAAGTCATGTCAGATTTGCTGAACGGCGCCGGCATACCCACAATTCACTGTGAAACGATGCACGACCTCGAGTCATACACGCGCTCATACAATCTTGCCGCAGACACCATACAGAAATATCTGAAGAAATATCCGTCAATAAAGTACGTTTTTGACGTTCACCGCGATGCTATTGTGAGAACAAACGGCGATCTCATCCGTCCAATCACAGTGATAAACGGTGAGATAGCCGCGCAGGTGATGCTTCTTGTCGGCACAAACGAAGCAGGCGCAGATCATCCCGACTGGGAGGACAACATGACCGTGGCAACGCATCTTCAGCACCGACTCACATTAAGCTACACGAGATTCGCGCGCCCGATAAATATACGCACCGCATCCTTCAATGAGCAGTTCACAAAAGGTTCGCTTCTTATTGAGATAGGCTCAGCCGCCAATTCGCTTGAAGAAGCCAAAACCGCCGCAAAATATCTTACATATTCTATTATAGATATGATAAAAGATAATGAGAAGTAGGATGATATTCTACTGTAGGGACCGGCGTCCCCGACGGTCCGTTATCACGAAAAAAATGGCTCACCTCAAAAAGGTGAGCCATTTTAATATTATTCATCATCCATAACTGCTCCGAGGTCCGCGAAAACAAAATCGGGGCGGTCTTTTTCGTCAGAGGCGTCAACGTCTGACATCTTGGTTTCACCCGAGAGTACGAGCACAGATGTTACTCCGTGACGTTTACCGAGCGCTATATCCGTGTACAAGCGGTCGCCGAAAATGCACATGTCCGACTTGTCAACACCGGTGACCTCGCAGATCATGTCGACCGTCGTTGCGTACGGTTTGCCGAGATATGTCGGACTCACACCGGTAGACGCCGTTACAAGTGCGGCAATAGCTCCGCTGTCAGGAATAAATCCGTCCGCTGTCGGACAGTTGAAGTCCGGGTGCGTGCACAGATACTCTGCCCCGCCGCGGATAAAACGGCATGCCGCTTCAAGCTTTTCGTATGTCAGTGTGGTGTCAAAGCTGGTAACCACTATGTGAGCACTCGCATCAGTGGATGCGGCAAGCGCAATTCCGCTTTCACGAAATTGCTCCTCAAGTTCTGGTGTACCTACAAGATACACACTTTTTCCGGCTCTGTGTCTTTTCAGAAATTCAACGGTAACATCACCGGCGGTGAGTATCTCCTCTCTCGACGGAGAAAATCCGAGCCGAGTAAGCTTGTCAAAATAGAACTTCGGGTTATGCGAAGCGTTATTCGTAAAAAACAGCACACGCTTTCCACTCGCGCGAAGATATTCTATAAACTTCACCGCGCACCCAAAAACATTTCCGCCAAGGTATATGGTTCCGTCCTGGTCGAAGATATAGAGCTTTTTTGATGCTAAAATTTCGTTCATTTTTTAAGTGCCGCGCCGATAACCGTTCCGAACTGTGAATTTTCGGGAATCATAAAGTTGAGATCGAACATGGCGTTAAGACCTGCAAAAATTGCCGGCGCCTGCTTCAGCGTGGTAAGGTTTCCGGTAAGTACAATATCGCGAAGTCCGTAGGATTTCGCCGCAAAGCGCGAAACCATTGCAATGGTTTCAAACACCATATTGACAATACCAAGTGCCACATCGGCTTTTGAAGCGATTTCACTTACATTACCGAAATTGGATGCTGTCAGCATATCCGGTGCGCCCGGAAGAAGGTCTTTTTTGCCTATATGACGGATACGCCAGTCGATATTGTTAAGGTCGCCCTCCTCGGCAAGCTCCTGGATGTGCACGATGTCACTGAGTCCGAGCATTTTTTCCGAAAGTCCGATAAGCGTACCGCCGCCAACGCCGGTACCGCCGAGATATTCCATAGCCTCACCGCGGCGCGCGTGGATAAGCGCGGTACCCGTTCCAAGGCTTACAACAATAGCCTCGTCAAGTCCGGACAGGTAAAGTCCACCAAGTCCGATGCAGTCAAACTCCGGCACGTTAACGCAGTTAAGCCCGTAAATCGCCTTTGTCACCTTCTCCGAACCAACGCCCGTCACTTTTACAACCTCTATGTCGGAAAGCTCAATATTATTCTGGTCTGTGAACTTTCCGAACGCGCCGTACAGCGCGGTTATAGGGTCTGTCGCTCTTACGAAAAGCGGCTCAATAAGTTTATTTTTACCGTCAGCTTTATCGAAGCCGACAATTTTTGTCGTGCTTCCGCCAACATCTATACCTATTACAACACTCATATATATATCTCCAAAGATTTAATTATACCTTATTATACACTTTTTCGCACCTTTATTCAATCGTCACTTTCACTAAATTTTGTTTTCCGATATGTGCGATATGGCGAAATTACGGTTTTGCGGTTGCAAGCCTTGACAAAGCGGTCATTTGATGATATAATAGTATCAATAGGTTTCATCGTTATAAGATTTGATATGCAAAGGAGAGGTTTCCGAAATGTTTTGGGTGTTTGTATGCTCATGTGTTCTTGCTTGGATCCTTTATAAATATTCCAGACTTATATCCTTGTACAGGGCATGCCGCAAGCTAAGCCGCCACTATCGTGGGCGCATATCAAAGCTACATCCTTTATTTTTACTGCTGTTTTTCCCGCTTAAAGGCGCCGATATAAAAATGAGCTTCAAAAGCAAGGATGTTCTTGTAAAGATTATTCCCCTTAAGAAAAAGACCTCGGTCAGATTTGTGTCCGACAGTTTGATCGAGCTGATCCGCTATAATAGCCCAATACAGTATAGAGGGAAAAGAGTCACCCCCGTTATGGGCGGAGAAGTTCGTACTAAACGCCGCAAAAAAAGATTTTCATTCCCTGCTGATGCAAAGTCGCTGAAGCTGATTTTATTCACATCAAACCCATCAGAAATGTTGGTATACGACACAGAGCGCGAAACTAACTTCATCATTGGCGACGGCGAAACCGCTTTCGCCTTTCACGTGGCAGGATACAGTTTTTTAAACGGTTGGATAGAACGAAACGTATTTGATTAAAAGGAGCAATCATGGAACCCACGATTCCCAGAGCCAATTCCGACATACTTGAAACCGTTCAAAAAAAGCGCCGCAAAAAAATAATAATTTGTCTGTTTTGTGCGTGTGCTGTTTCACTTTTGGAGCTAACGTTTATGTATGAATATTTTGCATCGCGTCTTAATGCGGTGAATTCATGCATAATCTGGTTGATACTTATGCTTATTCCCTTCTTTATGCTCGGTATTCCAAAAATGCTGACCGAAAAATCGTGGTGCGGCAAAATTATCGAAATTGAACACAAAACTGTAAAGACTGTCAATCCCATCGCAAAGCGTGCATATGTGTACGACGCACACTGCACTACTCACATGATAGTGAAAAACGGTGAAGAAATCTCGGTACACACAATTCCTAAAAAGAAACTTCAATTCAAAGTCGGCGACATCATCTGTCACCTCAAGGGCACGAACCACATAATTTATGCCGTTCCCCCGGTTGACGGCACACAGATATGTCCAATTTGCGGAGTACGTATAGCCCCCGAAAAAAACAGCTGTCCCGTATGCAATCATTCTGTAATCAAATCAAGGCTCGTTTAAATCCAAAAAAGAAGGCACACTATTCAACCAAGAGTATAGTATTATAAACGAACTCTCCATTGACTTTGAGATACGTATGCTGTAGAATATAAGTATAGGGAGCAAAAAATCGCGAAAGCGCAAACCAAACACAGGAGGCACACCATGACACAAAAAATGTTCAAAAAACTCGTACATTGGGCAGGAATAATTGTCCTTTTCCGAATCATAGCGGCTGGAGTATTTGCACTTTTCTTATCCGGTCAGGTAAACACCGCTATCTATTATGAGGAGTTTTCAGCTGCAGAGAGAATACATCTCTTCTATCAGTTTGCAATAATTATCATCTTTTCGATTTTTTACGCATTCACCGAGCGTTCCAGAGGTGAAGTTCAGAACGAATTCAAGCAGCTTATCAAATCCCCCGATTTTAAAATTCTTGACCACTATAAGCAAAACTACCTTAAAGAGCACCTTTTAAAAACCGCACTCTATACTGTTTTTCAGCTTCCGCTCACCGTCTCTGTCGCCTTGCAGGGATATGTAGTACAAAGCCGCACACTGCTTGAACGCGCGTTCCCCATGGACAGCGGCGCATATGCCGTAACCAACTCCGCCTTGCTCGGACTTCTTCTCAATCCGATTATATTCGGTGTCATATTTATGGGCACATACATAACAGTCCTTGCTATAAAACAGCGCACCGAGAAAATATAAGCAACAGCAAAAAACGCCGGCTCGTA
>JAZTXD010000112.1:0-7142 GCA_045636265.1 Candidatus Flemingiibacterium sp. | reverse complement strand
TATTCTCGTGACGAGCTTTCCGTCGGAAAATGTGCCCGCACCGCCTGCACCGAACTGAATATTAGTCCTGGTATCAAGCTTTCCTGTATTTATAAACACCTCAACCGCACGGCTTCTCGTTTTAACATCCGCGCCGCGTTCAATAACGATCGGAGCATATCCGTTCTCTGCAAGCAAAAGCGCCGCGAACATTCCGGCAGGTCCAAAGCCGACAATAACGGGACGTGAATGAAGCCGCTCATTTCCGTATTCGATTTCCATAGCCGCTTTTTCGACAACGGAAACATCGTTTCCGAGGCGCAAAATACGCTCAAGCTTCTTGTGACCGATGTCACATTCAACGCACACAGACACAACAAAGCTCGGCAAATCACCGCCGCGTTTTCTCGCGTCAACCGAACGCTTGTGAAGCGCCGCGCCGATATACTCGCAGTCAGCAAGCGACAGCCGCCGCCTCGCCGCAAGATATGCATCTTCAAGCGGCGCGGTCAGCGGCAGTTTTATATTTTTGACAATTATCTGTTTTTTCATTATTATTTAATCGTAACGTTCATTTTGTATTCGCCGATCTCGTAAACATTCCCCGCAAGTGTAGAGGACACATTCACAGTAACGGGAACGGATACAACTCCGTATGTGTTGTTAAGATATCCAAGATCTATAGTGGCTGTGACATTATTCTGATTAAGCAACGAGAGCATTCCGCCCTTGCCGCGGAATTTTACGGTTATCTCCGGTGACTCAAGCTCATAGTCGAGATTTCCGGGGTTGATTACCGAAATATTTGACACAACGATCTCACGTGTTGTTGTACCCGTGTGCTTTATTGCTATTTCCGCTGTGCGGATACCGTTTACATTTTCCACGTCATCCGGGAGCATTATAGCTGTGGTGAGAGTTGAATCTTCAATGATGCTCTTTTCATCGAGCTGTGCAATCACAATACTTTCTATTCCGTCAAGCACATCAGGCTCGCCTTTTATGCGTATGGATGCCGGTTTTACCGTTATATTAACGTTTGAAGCATTGTAATATCCGTATTTGTAGTCAACAGTAAGCGGCACATCCTTATAGGTGTACACGGGAATCTTAACAGACACCTCGCCGGTCTGAAGGCGGATATACTGATTTGTGATCTCCACGCCGTTCTTATCTATAAGCACAAGCTTTCCTATGGCCGTAAGCGATTTCGATATTCTGCCAAGGTCAAGCGAAACCTCGGCATGCGCTATTTTTTCAAGTTCAGCCGCAGGACCGGACACATTGACGATTTCAATGCTCGGCTGAGGGGTTCCCATTATATAGTCTTTCTCTATTGTTACGTCGGGGATTCTGACCTCAACGGGCACTGCCACGGATGTTCTCTTATCAACATACACCTGAATGAAGTTTGATGAGCGCGAGCTTACCGAAACGCCGTTTGGAAGCGATATCTCAATTTCAAGCGAATGTTCGCCCGCACCGGTTACATCCGACACGTCCGCATACACAATAAGGCTGTCGTAGGTAATGCGGCTTATCTCGGAATTGGGGCCGCTGATAGTAAAATCAACAGTGTGATCGTATCCGCCGATAATCGACAGTCCGTATTCGCCCTCGAGAGTTTCAAGCCCCCTTATCTCAACAGACACATCCGAGAATTTTTTCTCCTCGATTGCGGTGTCGGTGCCGACAACATAAAACCACAAAACAACCGCCGCGAGAGCGCAAAGCACCTTCGCTATAACATTGTGAGATTTTTTGTTTTTTGTATTATCTCCGCTTTCCGTCTGGGAGTCGGGCTGTAAATTCACGCCACCAAGCGCAGTCTTGTTTTCGTCATTTTCCATTTTACATTTTCCTCTCAGACTTCTTTATCGGTTTTTGCATTCCTGTTGTCTTTTTTTGTGAAGCGCGAGAAACCTGCTTTTCCCTTGGCAGCCGCGCTGTCGTCTGCGACAAGCAGCGATACAAGCAGTTTTTTGAGGGTGTTAAAGCTATAGTTGCGTCTTAATTTGCCTTCCATCGCCACAGAAATCACGCCTGTTTCCTCGGACACGATGATTATAACTGCATCACTGTTTTCACTCATACCGATAGCGGCACGGTGACGGGTTCCGAGGTCCTTGATTATATCGTCGTTGGTTGACAGTGGCAGGAAGCATCCGGCAGACCACACGCGGCCGTCGCGAATTATCATAGCTCCGTCGTGAAGCGGCGCTTTATTAAAAAATATGTTGCGGATGAGGAATGCGTTTGCATTAGCGTTTATTACGGTACCGCTCTTTATTATGTCGCCGAGCTTTGTCGAACGTTCGATAACAATAAGCGCACCGGTTTTATCAAGTGACATGTTGCACACAGCCTCGGTCACTTCATTAATCATGGAAAGCGTCTGATCGGATCCAGAACTTTTACCCTCGCCTATGTTACGAAGGCTCTTTAGCGGCTCTCCGCCAACTTTTTCAAGTGCAGAGCGCATTTCCGGCTGGAATACGATAATAATGGCAATAAGACCGACCTGAAAGACATTCGTCAGTAAGAACCTGAGCACATGCATATCAAGCATATCGGCAAGAGCCATTGCAAGAATGAGTATAAGTATACCGGCAGCAAGCTTGCTTGCTCTGCGCTCGCGTATGAATTTATAGATGTAGTAGAAAACAAATGCGACTATAGTGATGTCGATAATATCAACTATGCCCATTGTGGAAGCAATACTCCACAAATGAGACAGCGCAAACTGTAAATATTCCATAAAGCCGTTACTTTTCCTTCTTGAAGTGAGTTTGGGGGATAATGCAGTAAAAAATCAAATACCCAATATATATTGTATCATAAAATCTTTATAATTTCAAACTATTCACAAAAAATTAACCAAATAAATTGTACCAAATATCCGCTGTAAAAAATGTACAATATTACAAGAAAAAAACTTGAATAAATTTTCAAAAATGTTCTTTTCTTTTAGCGCGTTATATGCTATAATATAATGTAAGCTGTCAAATCACCGTATTAAGTAGGTGCAAATATGCTAAAGAAGCTGAAGAATCTTATAGTCGTCTGCGGCCATTTCGGCTCGGGTAAAACAAATTTTGCCGTGAATCTCGCTAAAGCGAAGGCATCCGAGGGGAAGGCGGTAACGCTTATCGATCTCGATATTGTAAACCCGTATTTCCGTGCGGCAGACAACACCGCCGAGCTTGAAGCTCTCGGCGTTAAATGCATAAATCCCAATTTCGCAAACACAAACGTTGACGTTCCCTCTCTGCCGCCGGCAGTCATGGGTGCGATCGAGTCGCAGGCAAACGGCGCCGATACAGTAACGATAATCGACGCTGGCGGCGACAACGGCGCGGTTGCTCTTGGAATGTACAACCGCTTCTTCAAAGAGGGCGAGTATGACCTTCTCTATGTTGTCAACAAATACCGTCCGCTCACAGAAGAGCCGGACGATGCCGTGATGCTGCTTCGCGAGATAGAATATCTGTCGAGGCTTACTGCAACCGGCATTGTAAACTGCTCAAACCTCGGCGCGGAAACCACCGCAGAGGATATCACAGACACCGCAGAGTGGTGTGATGAAATAAGCAAAAAATGTGCGCTTCCGATTTTATGTACTGCCGCTCTCAAATCGCTCGGGGATGACCTTGGCGGCAAGGAGAACGTGTTCTACATCGAAAACGCCACAAAGCAAATATTTTAACAAAATCAAAAATGGAGGATATACAATGAACAGAGTAACATTCAACGAAGACCTTTGTAAGGGCTGCGGACTGTGCGTTCTCGCATGTCCGAAAAAGATTCTCGCGCTCGACGCGGACAAGCTCAACAAAAAGGGCTATCATCCCGCACACGTAACCGATATCGAAAAGTGCATTGCCTGCGCTATGTGCGCAACCATGTGCCCCGATGTCGTTATCAAGGTAGAAAAAGACGTATAATCGTATATCGAAGGAGAGTAAAAATGGCAAAGAAAGTACTTATGAAGGGTAACGAGGCTATCGCTGAGGCAGCTATCAAATCCGGCTGTCTTCACTTCTTCGGCTACCCGATAACACCTCAAACCGAAATTTCCGAATACATGGCAAAGCGTATGCCCAAGGTTGGCGGTCTTTGTCTTCAGGCAGAGTCCGAGGTTTCCGCAATCAACATGATCATGGGTGCGGCTGCAGCCGGCACACGTTGCCTTACCTCGTCCTCTTCCCCCGGAATCTCCCTTAAGAGCGAGGGTATCTCCTATCTCGTAGGATGCGACCTTCCCTGCGTTATCGTAAACGTACAGCGCGGCGGCCCCGGTCTTGGCGGTATTCAGCCCTCTCAGCAGGACTACTACCAGGCAACCAAGGCTAACGGTCACGGTGACGAGCACGTTCTCGTACTCGCTCCCTCCTCTGTTCAGGAAATGGCACAGCTCACAAGCGAAGCCTTTGACCTTGCCGACATCTACAGAATGCCCGCTATGATCCTTGCGGACGGCGCACTCGGTCAGATGATGGAGCCCGTTGACTTCGAGCTTGGCACCAAGCGCGAGATCCCCGAAAAGAAATGGGCGTGCAACGGCACCGAGGGCAAGAGAAAGAAGAACATTGTAAACTCCCTGCTTATCGATCCCGTTGAGCTTGAGAATTCTGTACTCGCTCGCTTCAAGAAGTACGACGAGATTGCAGAGAAGGAAGTTAAATACGAAGAATACAAGTGCGACGATGCCGACATCGTTATTGTTGCTTACGGTATCACCGCGCGTATCTGCAAGACCGCTATTGCCGCTGCACGTGCAAAGGGCATCAAGGTAGGTCTGTTCCGTCCCATCACTCTCTGGCCGTACCCCAAGAAGCAGCTTGGCGCGCTTGCTGACAAGACCAAGCACTTCCTCGTTTGCGAGCTTAACATGGGACAGATGGTTGACGACGTTAAGGTTGCAACCGATTGCAAGAAGCCCGTTTCCTTCTTCGGACGCACGGGCGGTATGATCCCCTCACCCGACGAGGTTCTCGCAGAGATCGAGAAGCTCGCCGCAACCCTTTAATCAGGAGGTAAACCGAAATGGTAGTTTTTGATAAACCCAAATCCCTCTCGCCCGTGCCCTTCCACTATTGCCCGGGCTGTACACACGGCATCGTTCACAGACTCGTTGCCGAGGTTCTCGACGAGCTTGATCTCTGCGGCAAGACCGTTGGTGTCGCTCCCGTAGGATGCTCCGTTTTCGCTTACAACTACTTCGAGTGCGACATGATCGAAGCGGCTCACGGACGTGCTCCGGCAGTTGCTACCGGTGTTAAGCGCACACATCCCGACAACATCGTATTTACATATCAGGGCGACGGCGACCTCGCCGCTATCGGTACCGCTGAAACAGTTCACGTTGGCGCAAGAGGCGAGAACATCACCATTATCTTCATCAACAACTGTATCTACGGTATGACCGGCGGTCAGATGGCTCCTACCACCATGCCCGGTCAGGTCACCACCACATCTCCCTACGGACGCGACCGCAGAATTCAGGGCTCGCCCATCAGAGTCTGCGAAATGCTCTCCACCCTTGACGGCGTTGGCTACGCAGAGCGCGTTGCGGTAAACACAGTTCCCAACATCAAGAAGGCAAAGGCGGCAATAAAGAAGGCATTCCAGAACCAGATCGACAAGAAGGGACTCTCCATTGTTGAGGTTCTCTCCACCTGCCCGACCAACTGGGGTATGACTCCCGAAGCAGCTCTCGAGTGGGTAAAGACCGATATGATCCCCTTCTATCCGCTCGGCGTATACAAAGATTCCGACGTTAAGGACCTTAACCCCACTTCCACCAAGGAGGTAACAGAATAATGACTACCAACATTCTTCTTGCAGGCTTTGGCGGACAGGGTATCCTTTTCGCAGGCAAGGCTATCGCTAAAATGGCAATGGACAGCGAGCTTCAGGTTTCCTGGCTCCCCTCCTACGGTCCCGAAATGCGCGGCGGTGCGGCTAACTGCTCGGTTATCGTTTCCGACGAGGAGATCGGTTCTCCCGTTGTTGTAACTCCCGACATCCTCATCGCGCTCAATCTTCCCTCTTTTGAGAAGTTTGAACCCAAGGTGATTGCCGGCGGCAAGCTCATTTACGATTCTTCCCTTATCGACAAGACCTCCGACAGAGCTGACATTGAGGTTTACGGCATCCCCGCAACCGCAATGGCATCCGATGCAGGACTTACCGGTATGGCAAACGTTATCGTTCTCGGCTATCTTCTGAAGCTTACAGGTCTTTTCGAGTATGATGCATTCCTCGAGCACATGGTTGCAGGCATCCCCGCAACCAAGGCGGCTCTTATTGAGAAGAACAAGAAAGCTCTTGAGATGGGTTACAGCTACAGCAAGTAAAAATAGAAAGTGGTTATCGGTGAGATAACCACTTTTTTGTTTTCTGTCGGTGGCTTTGCCGCCGGGGGAAGCGTAATACCAAGGAGGGAGGACAACCAACTGCGTAGGTTTTCCTCCCTCCTCGGGCTCCTCCCTCTTTCCTTGCTTTGCGCCGGAGGCGCTCCACTGCGCTCAAAAAAGATTCGCGCTGGTATGCGCGTTCACACTGCCCTCATTGCAGATAGCGCATAGGAAAAGGGAGGAGTTATTATTTGGCTTTTGTATGTTTGTGTGTGAACACCTCAAATAATCTCAAGCTCGTTTTTGCTCGGAAGCTCCTTCCTATAACAGAAAGGCTTGTCAAGGTAGAAGTAAGCCACGGAGCTTACGTCATCCTGCAGGGGCAGGAATCTGTTTTCGCTGCGCCAGCCGAGTGCCTGCATTGTCACCTTTAAGTCGGAGTCGAAGTGAATGGGGTCGGTGATGTGCCAGCGGTAGAGCGAGAAAAATTGCTGGCTCTTTGAGTAGTGGTCGTGAGACAACGCGTAAAATCCTGCGTAGGGAGTGGTGTACGGTACGTAATCGCTTCCCTTTAAGAAGCAGTATGCGCCGCAGAAATAATCCTCGGTGCCCGTTCCGCAAATTGTGGGGAAGTCGGTGTCGCCGTCGATGAACATCTTGATTTCACCTTCGCCCCACCAGCCGTTGTTTTTTGAGCCCCACAGCATGTATGTGCCAACGTAGTTTCCCGAGCCGTTGATGCCGTCAACGATAGTGATATCGTCCATATACTTTATCGGGTTCACACGGCGGAACTGCGCATGG
>JAZTXD010000111.1:0-16591 GCA_045636265.1 Candidatus Flemingiibacterium sp. | reverse complement strand
CGCTTCCGGGATTCCGTCAATGCCGCCGTAGTTGCGCGCATCAACACCGCTTTCTGTGTACGCAAGAGCGCTGGTGTTGATCGTTGTAAGCATTTCGTCCGTTATATCAAGCTGCTCACGGCAGGGCTTGCCGCGGGACATATCAAGCGAAAGTCCGAGTGCTTTTACTTTGTTGTACTCTTGGGTGAGAGCTGCTTTCTGCGCTTCAAGCTCGGCGCGGGACATGGATGTATATTGCATGACGTGCTCCTTCATAAAAAATGCAGTTTTAAAAAAAATAAATTGCATAAATTGCTATTCAAACAATCAATATTGTATCATATATTAAGAAAAAATGCAAGAGGTTTGATGAAAAAATCTCAAAAAATAAGCAAATTGGCGATTTGACCGACAAAATGGGGAAGTGTACCCATATATTATAGTATATTCACCGAGCATTTTGGTGTTATGCAAGTGGAATGATGCAAAATTGCACCGAGTATAAAGTTTTTATTTTAGGGGTATTGCGAAGTGGCCGTTGATGTGATATAATTAGTTGTACATCAAACAAACTTTCAAGAAAGAGGGCAAACCTATTTATGCCATATAAGCACGAGTTTTTGTTTCCCGAGTATTATGCCGATTTCGCATGCAAGTGCGGTGAGTGCCGCACCACCTGCTGTCAAAAATGGGGCATCACGCTCTCACAGGACGACTATTTCCGCGTTATGAATACAGAAGCATCGCCTGAACTTCGCAGACGGCTTGACATTGCATTTAAACCTGCATCAAATCCTGCGCCCACTCCCGAGCGCTTTGCCATGATTTCCTACAACTGGCTTGGCAGATGCCCGATTCAGACGGACGAGGGACTTTGTCTTCTGCACCGCGAGCACGGCGAGGGGGCAATCCCGGAGATATGCCGCAGATATCCGCGCTGCATAAGAGTGTCACCAATACACGAGTGCTGTACATCCACGAGCTGTGAATATACGCTGGAGCTTCTGTACCGCGACGATGCGCCTGTGCGCTTTGTTAGTGCGGAAATTGAAGTTTTCGACGAGGAGTTCGACACTCCTGCGGCGGCTGATATTCCGGTGGGTGAGTATAAGGAAATCAGAAATACCGCTTTTGAAATACTGTCTGACCGAACCCTCTCAATAGATGAGCGCATGAAGGCTCTGGCGGATAAATTCGGTGCTGTACTACCGTATTATACAATGCCCCAGGATATTGCCGCAGAGCTTTACGAGAAGCTGCTTCGCACAAGTGCCGCACTTTCAGATGTGGAAGATGAGGTTTCGGGATATCATGCCGAAAATTCGGACATAGCGCGATTTTGTCTTGAGGATGCGCCGAAAATGGATGTGTACCTTGAAAAGATGTTTGTAAATCACGTGTTTTATAAAGCATTTCCGCGTTCGTTCAAGGATTCAACGATGCAGGATGAGCTTGCCGCGCTGACTGCGCTTCGTGCGCTTCACAGATATGTCACCGAGGCATATCTCGCCGTGCACGGCTGGAGCATTGACAATTTCGTTGACGTTACGGCGAAGCTTTTTCGTATGGTAGAGCATTCAAGATTTGACGAGATCGCATCGAGATTTGTTTTTAGATAACACGGGGGCAAAACCATGGAAAAGATAATAACTTTTGAAAATCTCAAGTATTTCGCATACGTTAACACAAATCATATAAAGGGCGACATCAAGGGCATTGTGATATTTTTTGAAGGTCTTGGCGGACAGGTGATGTACTACAAAGTAGATCACAAGGACGGCGCGAAATGGGGAGAGCAGGGCGTTCTGTTTGTTTACCCTTACAATAACCCGTGGAACTGGATGAACCGCCGTGCAATTGACACGACTGACGAGATAATCGACGTGCTGTTCGACCATTATAATTTGCCCGACAACACCCCTATTATTTCAAGCGGTCACAGCATGGGTGGCGAGTGCGCGCTCGTTTATTCACATTACGCACGCCGCACACCGAAGGCTTGTGTTGCAAACTGTCCGGTATGTGATATGCCGTATCATTACACGGAGCGCTTCGACCTGCCGCGCACGCTTTACAGCGCCTTCGGCGCGGAGGAGGGAACACTCGATGAGGTTCTGAAGCGTTATACACCGCTTCACCTTGCACAGTCAATGCCGAATATTCCGTATTACATTATCCATTGCGGTAATGACGAGTCTGTGAATATAGATCTGCACTCGAAGAAATTTGTTGATGCAATGCGCCCGAGTCATAATGTAACTTTCCTCATTGATGAGGGCAGACCGCACTGCGAGCTTTCCGATGAAATGAAGAAAAAATGGGACGGGTTCATCACGAATGAAATAGGCTTATAAGAATAAAAATCACTTCTTTTGCATATTTTGCAGCAGAGGTGATTTTTTTGCGTATATGCAGTTTATCGGAGCTTAAAAACAAGGAGGTCGTGAACATTTGCGACGGGTGCCGTCTTGGTTTTGTGTCGGATGTGGAGATAGATCTTGACTGTGGACGGGTTATATCGCTGTTAGTGCCGTCGGCGGGGAAGCTGTTTTCATTTGCAAAATGTGAGCCTGTGCGCATACTTTGGTGCGATATCGAAAAAATCGGAAGCGACATAATTCTTGTGCGCAGAATCGAGGCGATTTCCGAGCGGTGCTCAGATAAGAAATGCGGATGCTGAAGAAAAACATTTTTATTAAAGGGACGGGATTTTCCGTCCCATATTTTTGGTGATGCTCTGATTTTATATGAGGATGACGGATTGTGCGAAAGCGATACTCGGTGGATAAAATGCTAAGCATAATCGAAATGAAGTGCAAAGCGCTTCCGGCACCGACGATTATGAAATTTAAGGTGGGGACGGAATACTATTGGTGAAATGATGAGTACTGTCCGTTGCTGCCGCGGTCACTCCCAATATCATTATTTGTAAAATATTTGTAAACGCTATTGCAATATATATAATATTGTGGTATAATATATCGGTCAATGACTGCGGCGCCATTGATACAAAAAAATACAGCCGCGATAACACACACCGCGTGAGGTCGGAAGTTCTCTCCGAAAGGGGAGTTTCCCGAATATGCGTAGGTGGTGGAAAAAACTAAAGGAGGACATAAAAATGTCTGTTATCACCATTAAGCAGCTTCTTGAAGCCGGTGTACATTTCGGTCACCACACAAGAAGATGGAACCCGAAGATGGCTGAGTACATCTTCACTGAAAGAAACGGTATCTACATCATCGACCTGCAGAAGACCGTTAAGAAGTTCGATGAAGCTTATGCTTTCATCCGCGACGTTGCAACCGAGAAGGGTACTGTACTCTTCGTTGGTACAAAGAAGCAGGCAGCTGACGCTATCAAGGAAGAGGCTGATCGCTCCGGTATGTACTATGTAAACGAGAGATGGCCCGGTGGTATGCTCACCAACTTCAAGACCATCAAGAAGTCCATCAACCGTCTTCTCGCTCTCGAAAAGATGCAGGCTGACGGCACCTTCGATCTCCTTCCCAAGAAGGAAGTTGCAGGTCTTCTCAAGGAAATGAACGATCTCGAGCGCAACTACGGCGGTATCAAGACCATGGAGCGCCTTCCCGACGCTGTATTCATCGTTGACCCCCGCAAGGAGCACATCGCTGTTCTCGAGGCTAAGAAGCTCGGCATCCCGGTAGTTGCTATCGTTGATACCAACTGCGATCCCGATGACGCTGACTACATCATCCCCGGTAACGATGACGCTATCCGCGCAATCAAGCTCATCTCCTCTGTTCTCGCAGATGCTATTCTCGAGGGCAAGCAGGGCGAGCAGCTCGCTGACACTGCTGCTGAAGAAGTAGCAGAAGAGGCTGCAGACGCTGAATAATTCTACAAATTAAAGGAGAATAAAAATGGCTAACATTTCCGCAAAAGACGTTGCCGCTCTCCGCGCTAAGACCGGTTGCGGCATGATGGAGTGCAAGAAGGCACTCGTTGAAGCTGAAGGTAATATTGACGAGGCTATCAAGGTTCTGCGTGAGCGCGGCCTTGCGGTTGCAGCTAAAAAGGCTGACAGAATCGCAGCTGAGGGTATCGTTAAGATCATGCAGAAGGGCAACCTCGCTGCAATGATCGAGGTTAACTCTGAATCTGACTTCGTTGCTAAGAACGAAAAGTTCCAGGCATTTGTTGACCAGCTTCTCGAAACCATTATCGCAAACAAGCCTGCTGACGTTGATGCTCTCATGGCATGCGACCTTAACGGTCAGACTGTTGACGCAGCTCTTAAGGAGCAGATCTTCGTTATCGGAGAAAAGCTCACCATTCGCCGTTTCGTAATCGTTGAAGGCGCTGTTTCCACCTACGTACACGGTGGCGGTTCCACCGGTGTTATCGTTAAGTTTGAGCTTGACGGTATCGCTGCTGACGATGCTGCATTCGTTGAGTGCGCACACAACGTAGCACTTCAGGCTGCTGCAATGAACGCAACCTATGCTAACAAGTCCGATGTTCCCCAGTCTGCTCTTGACGAGGAGAAGGAAGTTCTTCTTAACCAGATGGCTAACGATCCCGCTATGGCTGCAAAGCCCGAGAAGGTTAAGGAAGGCATCGTAATGGGTAAGCTCGGCAAGTTCTACGAGAACAACTGCCTTGCAGAGCAGGCTTACGTTAAGGATGACTCCATGTCTGTTGCTAAGTACATGGCTTCCGTAAACAAGGGCATCAAGCTCGTAAGCTTTGTTAAGTACGAAAAGGGCGAAGGCCTCCAGAAGAGAGAAGACAACCTTGCTGAAGAGGTTGCAAAGCTCACCGCTGGTCAGTAATTTTGCAAAATTTCAAATCCTGTCACACTCGTTGTGACAGGATTTTTTATTTGGTCGGAAGGCGATTTATTAACGCCTTGTTAATCTTGCGGAGAAATCAAGAAAAATATCGTAACAAGCGTAAAATTTTCTGAATATCTATTTACAAATTGTGCGAAATAGGGTATAATATTATTTAAGGAAGCTATCTTCCACACATATCAAAGGACGGTGTAACAGTATGAGTGAAAAAGCACAGCCGAAGTTTAAGCGTGTACTCTTAAAATTATCCGGAGAGGCACTTGCTCCATCCGAGGAAAAGCGTCGTGAGCTTGCCGCAAAGGGTGAGTATCCGATACTCGATTACGATATGCTCGACAGAGTTGCTAAGGTTGTAAAAAGATGCGTTGAGATTGGCACACAGATATGCATCATCGTTGGTGCCGGAAATATCTGGCGCGGTCGTCAGGGAACAAACATGGACAGAACCCGTGCCGACCACATGGGTATGCTCGCAACCACGATAAATGCACTCGGTCTTCAGGATTTCTTTGAACAGAACGGCATCGAAACGCGCGTGCTCACAGCCGTCGAGATGAAGCAGTACGCTGAGCCGTACATCCGCAACCGTGCGGTAGCGCACCTTGAAAAGGGCAGAGTTGTTATCCTTGGCGGCGGACTTGGTATTCCGTTTATTTCAACCGATACCGCTGCTGCTGTAAGAGCTGCTGAGGTTGGTGCCGATGTTATACTTATGGGCAAGAACATTGACGGTATCTACACCGCCGATCCCAGAAAAGACCCTGCCGCTACACGTTACAAGGAAGTTTCCTACAAGGAGATCCTCGCAAAGGATCTCAAGGCTATGGACTCCACCGCGGCATCTTTCGGAAACGAAAACCACATCAAGACATTTGTCTTTGAGCTTAAGGATCCCGAAAATATCTACAACGCGATAGTCGGCGATGTTGACGGCACTATCGTTGTTGATGAATAATTAAAAACTGATACTACAAATAATTTCTGAAAGGATTATCACTATGAAACTCGATTGCAAAGCTTATGAAGAAAAAATGCAGAAATCTATTGCTTCCTATGAGGCACAGCTCGCTGATATCAGAGCCGGTCGTGCTAACCCCGGTCTTCTTGACAAAATAGAGGTTGACTACTACGGCTCTCCCACAAAGCTCAATCAGATGGCAGAAGTAAAGGTTACCGATGCACGCACAATCCTTATCACTCCTTGGGATTCCACTACTCTCAAGAATATGGAGAAGGCAATTCTCGCATCTGACCTTGGCATCACCCCTGCAAACGACGGTAAGACACTGCGCATCACATTCCCCCAGCTTACCGAGGAAAGACGTAAGGAGCTTACCAAGAAGGTAGCAAAGATGGGCGACGATGCAAAGGTTGCAATCAGAAACATCCGCCGCGATGCTAACGATGCTTCCAAGAAGATGAAGAAGGACGGCGAGATGACCGAGGACGAACTCAAGGCATCTGATAAGTCCATTCAGGACCTCACCGACAAGTATGTCGCAAATGTAGATACTATCACCGCACGTAAGAATAAGGAGCTTATGGAAATATAAGCTTTTGTGATCGGGGTGCCGTGCGATCACGGCGCCCCTTTTTAGTTTAAAGAGGAAACTTTCACAAAGTGAAAGCTATGGTTATATAGATGATTATTCACGATCTTGAGAGCGGTAAAAAGAAGCTCTCGCATATTGCGTTTATCATGGACGGAAACGGCCGGTGGGCGAAGAAACGCGGACTTCCGAGAGAAGCAGGTCACGTTGAAGGCGCAAAAACCTTCACCGAGGTGGCGGAATACTGCTACCGTGGTGGTATTGATACAGTAACTGTATACGCTTTTTCCACGGAAAACTGGAGCCGCCCCAAGCATGAAGTGAGCGCCATTATGACACTGCTCAAAACCTACCTGAAAAAAGGTATCCGCGAGATGACCGAAAAGAATGTTCGTGTCACATTTCTCGGTGATAAGTCCCCGCTGTCTGATGATCTGCGTGAGCTTATGGAGCGCCTTGAGCGTGATTCCGCTTCGAATAAATACAAGCTCAATATCGCGATAAATTACGGCGGACGCGCGGAAATCGTAAATGCGGTAAACAGACTTGCCGCAAAGGGTGTTACCGAGTTCACAGAAGAGGATATCGGACGGGAACTGTATACAGCCGGTCAGGACGATCCCGATTTAATTGTCCGTTCAGCCGGAGAGCTTCGCCTTTCTAACTTCTTGATGTGGCAGTCTGCATATTCAGAGTTCTATTTTTCAGAAACACTGTGGCCGGACTTTTCCGGTGACGATGTTGATGCGGCAGTGACCGCATACTACTCACGCACTCGCCGATACGGCGCAGTTGTGTGATTTGGCAATGGAGTTTTCTATGAAACAGAGAATTTTAACTACCGTTGTAGGTTTACCGATTGTTATTGTTGTGCTGCTGTTTTCGCACACTGTTGTTTTGCCCATCGTGATCTCGCTTTTCGCTGCGATAGGCGTTTTTGAAATGCTCGGATGCATTGGTGTCAGAAACAAGCTTTCTGTGTCGATTCCGTCGATTTTAGTTGCGGCGGCTGTTACATTTGCAGCGAGATACGGAGTTGCCGCATCGGAACGCAGCTCGTATGTGCTCTCGATTTTTGCCGCTATTGCATTTATTTATATCTTTTATCTGATGGCGATTGCAGTTGTTTCAAAAGGAACAAAATCCATATCGGACATGATGCTCACCGCTGTTACAACACTTTACATCACGGTGGGATTTTCGAGTATGATTCTGCTCCGTGATATCGAAAGCATCGGCATATGGATGTTTGCACTTGTTTTCGTTGGTGCTTGGGTTCCAGACGGTGCCGGATATTTCTGCGGCAGAGCGTTTGGTAAGCACAAGCTTATTCCGGACGTAAGCCCCAAGAAAACTGTTGAAGGCGCGATAGGCGGTGTATTTTTCGGCGGAGTGGCGTTTGTTGTGTGCGGTGTTATTGCCGGTGCAACAAATGCGGCTGAACCGCAGTATATTCAGCTTGCTATAACGGGACTTGTTATTGCTGTGGTTTCCATATTCGGCGACCTTATCGCGTCGCTTATCAAGCGCCAGTACGGAATAAAAGATTACGGCAAGCTCTTCCCGGGACACGGCGGCGTTATGGACCGATTTGACTCTATATTAGCAATAGCGCCGTTCCTTATGATGGTGTGCTCACACCCCGACATCTTTGCGCTTTTTAAATGATTATGGATAAGAAGATAGTGATTTTAGGTTCCACCGGCTCCGTGGGACAGCAGACAGTTGACGTGGCGCTCAATCTTGGCGTACATGTTGAGATACTCGCGGCATCGCGTGACTATAAGAAAATGGAGTCGCAGGCACGCAAAGTGAAGCCGAGGCTTTGCGTTATGGAAGACGAAAACGCCGCAAAGGAGCTGAAGGTGCTCCTTGCTGACACGGACATTTCGGTTGTCGGCGGACATGCGGCTTTGCTTGAAGCGGCGGCGTGTGAAAGTGCCGATGTTATTTTTAACTCTGTTGGTGGAAGCGCCGGGCTTGAGCCTACAATGTGCGCACTTTCCGCCGGCAAGGCAGTGGGTCTTGCGAATAAAGAGAGCATTGTCATGGCGGGCGAAACCGTTATGCGTACCGCTCGCGAGAACGGTGCACGTATCATCCCCGTTGACAGCGAGCACAGCGCTATATTCCAGTGCTTGCTCGGACGTGAGGGCAACGATATCAGCCGCATACTTTTAACGGCATCGGGCGGACCTTTCTTCGGAATGAGCGCCGAGCAGATGAAGGATATTACCCCTGAAATGGCTCTGGCTCACCCCACATGGAAAATGGGGCCGAAGATAACCATTGACTCGGCAACTCTCATGAACAAAGGCTTTGAGGTTATCGAAGCGGTTCACCTGTTTGGCGTGAAGCCGGAGCAGGTGGATGTGGTCATTCACCGCGAGAGTATAATACATTCGATGGTAGAATATAATGATAATGCTGTTATTGCGCAGATGTCGCTTCCCGATATGAGGCTTTGTGCGCAGTATGCGATGACTTATCCCGAGCGCGTACCGGGGATAATGGGCAAGCTTGATTTGGCTTCCCTCGGTAAACTCACATTCTACAAACCCGATTTTGAGGCATTTCCGCTTCTCGCGCTTGCATACGACGCGATAAAGATTGGCGGCGTAACACCTGCTGTTCTTGTGGCGGCGGATGAAGTGGCTGTTGAGGCATTCTTAAACAAAGAAATCGGCTTCGGACAGATTTATGAGGTTGTCAGTGCAACTCTCAAAAAGTGCGCGGATTTGAAGCTTAAGTCGCTTGATGATGTGTACATTGCGGCAACTGCTGCGAAAGCTGCCGCCGGTGAGATAATCGCCAAAATCTGATGCGCGATACTCCCGCAAATTCACCCAAGGTGAGGTTTTAGCATGAATATTTGGTACATTCTTTTAACAGTGCTCACAATCTCCTTTTTGGCTCTTGTGCATGAGCTCGGGCACTATCTGACTGCGAGAAAATTTAACGTAGCCATAAAAGAATTTGCTATCGGAATGGGGCCGAAACTCATTTCAAAAAAATCGAATAAGACCGGTATCGTCTACTCGCTTCGTGCACTTCCCATAGGCGGATTTGTGGCAATGGTGGGCGAGGATGAAGAGAGTGACGACGAAAACGCGCTTACCAAGAAGCCGGTGTGGCAGAGAATTATCATCACAGCCGCAGGCTCGGTGATGAATATTCTCACAGGAATTATTATAATGACCTTCATCGTTTCATTCTCGCCGGCACTCGCCGGAACTACGGTTGCGCAGTTTACCGAGGATAACATAAGCGCAAATTCGGGACTCATGATTGGCGATGAAATTATTGTGGTTGACGGCGACCGCGTCCGCATTGCGGATGAGCTTTCGTATGAGATAATGCATGATGCCACAAAGCCAATAGATATCATGGTAAGGCGAGACGGCGAGGTCATCTTACTTGAGGATGTGACATTCCCGACGATTACGGCAGATGGCGTTATGTTCGGCGTGCCTGATTTTAAGGTTGCAATCGAAGAAAAGAATGTTATGAACATTTTAAAGCATACGCTACTTCGCTCTGCATCAACGGTTAAAATGATATGGGAGTCGCTTATCGACCTTATCGGCGGAAGATACGGATTTGAGGCTGTATCGGGTCCTGTTGGCGTTGCCACTGCGGTGAGCGATGCTGCGAAGACCGGTGCATCGAGCTTCTTCTATCTTGTGGTGGTTATCGCGATGAATCTCGGAGTCTTCAACCTATTGCCGTTTCCGGCACTTGACGGAGGAAGACTGGTTTTCCAGATTATCGAGCTTATAAGACGCAAGCCGCTGAAGCCCGAGGTTGAGGGATATATTCACTTTGTGGGAATTGTCCTGCTGCTTCTTTTGATGCTTGTGGTAACTTTTAAGGATATTTTTAAACTGATTGTGTGATAGGATTATGAAAACAACAAAAAGAGTAAACGTGGGTGCCGTTACTGTGGGCGGCGGCGCACCTATTACGGTGCAGTCGATGCTTAACGTTGACACGCATGACTTTGGCGCCGTATACGCGCAGACAAAGGCACTTGAATCGGTCGGATGCGATATTGTGCGTCTGGCTGTACCCGATATTGAAGCGGCGGACACTGTCCGTCGCCTTGTCGCCTCTGACATATCCGTGCCGATTGTGGCGGATATACATTTCGACTATAAAATTGCTCTCGCGTGCTGTGCGGCGGGAGTTCATAAAATCCGCATCAACCCCGGCAACATTGGCTCAAAGTCAAAGGTAGCCGAGGTCGTTGCTGCTTGTAAGGACAGAAAAATTCCGATAAGAATCGGTGTGAACGGCGGCTCGCTGAAGCGAGAGATACTTGAAAAATACGGCGCACCCACGGCAGAAGCTCTTGCCGAAAGCGCCGCAGAGCACGTGCATATACTCGAGGATTTAAGCTTTGACGACATCATAATATCAATTAAATCCTCTGACGTTAAAACCATGATCGGCGCAAACAGAATACTCCACGAGAGATTTGACTATCCGCTTCACATCGGCGTAACCGAGGCGGGAAGCGCACACATGGGTACGCTCAAATCCGCAATAGGTATCGGTTCGCTCCTCTCTGACGGAATCGGCGATACTATACGAGTGTCGCTTACCGCAGACCCACTGCTCGAGGTAAAAGAGGGCAAGGCGCTTCTCTCGGCGCTCGGACTTGGGACGAGCAGTCTTATAAATGTGGTGTCCTGCCCGACGTGCGGACGCACAAAGATAGGTCTTATCGACCTTGTAACACGCTTTGAGGAGGAAATTCTCCCGACGCTTACGCCATCACGAAAACTCAAGGTCGCGCTCATGGGATGTGCTGTTAATGGTCCCGGCGAGGCACGCGAGGCTGATATAGGAATCGCCGGCGGCGATGGGGAAGCGCTTCTTTTCAAAAAAGGCGTAACTGTCGGCAAATATCCACAGGAGGATATACTCGAAATTCTCCGCGAAGAAATAAACAAAATGTGATTTAAAAAATGGGGATACGTAATGAACAAGTTTGAAAAAATATTTTCAAGATATGAGCAGACCGGTGCGCAAAAGGCTATACTTGACAGCGCGGCGGATGTTGTTTCGCGCGTTGATAAGGAAAGACGCGTTGTTGAGGTTACGGCATCATTCCCGAGGATTATTAAAAAGCAGGAGCTTTATCAGATCGAGGAGGATATACGTGCCGTATATGATCTTTCGGTCGTTCGCATCCTGCCGAAATATTCAAAAGAACTCTGGAGTCCCCACTATCTGCCCGAGGTCATGCTCGAGCTGAACCGAATCGGTGCGGTTTCACGCGGATTTTTTAACGAATACGATTTCTCGGTAAATGATAACAAGATCCAGGTAAAGGTATCGTTCAACAACGGCGGAATTGAGCTCCTTTACTCTGCAAAAACCAATGAGATAATATCAAATATCATCTTCATGGAGTTTGGACTTCGCTTTGAGGTTGAGCTGTCGCAAGAAGAGGGATATCATGAAACCATGCCGGAAATCTCGGCACAGATTGCCGAAATGGAGAAGATCGCGCGCCAACAGCAGAGAGATTTTGAGCGCGGCGCAATAACAAAGCAGGCTTCCGAGGCACCGAGTGAAGAGGAAGACAGGTTTAAAAACTTTGAGAGGATTGCCACTATGAATACATACGATGTAAAATATGAGCTTGACGGCAATGTATGGCATATTGGCGGAAAGCGCTTTGATATTTCAGCACCCGAATATATCATCGGCGATGAATTTTTGATTGAAAATCCCATTCCGATACGAAACATTGACGGACCGAAGAAAAATATAGTTATACTCGGCGAAACGTTCGGCTTTGAGTTAAAGGAAATCCGCCGCAGTGACAGACTTGTGCTTCAGTTTGCCATAACGGACAAGGATTCATCCATTTTTGTTAAGCTCACACAGACCAAGGAACAGCTTGAGCCGTATCTCACTAATATCAAGGACGGCATGACAGTTGCTATTCGCGGCTATGCGAAGATTGACACGTTTGACAACGAGGTTATGATTGTTCCCACGGCGGTTGCGAAGATCTCGCAGAAATATCGCACGGACGACGCCGAAAATAAGCGCGTTGAGCTTCACTGCCACACGCAGATGTCGCAAATGGACGCCGTTATTGCACCGGCTGACCTTGTGAAGCTTGCTCACAGCTTCGGTCACAAAGCAGTTGCGATAACCGACCACGGTAACGTTCAGGCGTATCCGCTTGCCATGTCAGCGGCAAAGAAGCTCGGAATGAAGGTAATCTACGGAATCGAAAACTATTTCGTTGACGACACCGCACGTGTTCTCTTCGGTGACAACCTTGACGAATACATGCTGACTGATTTTGATGGGGAATACTGCGTTTTCGATATAGAAACCACCGGTTTGTCCCCGCAGTCGTGCGGCATAACCGAAATCGGTGCTGTGCTTATGCGCGGCGGCGAGGTTGTTGACCGCTTTAGCACATTCTCAAATCCGGGCGAGCATATCCCCGAAAATATAACCGAGCTTACCGGTATCACAGACGATATGGTTGCCGATGCGCCCGATAACGAGAGCGCGGTACGCAGCTTCCTTGAATTTGCCGGTAAGCGTATACTCGTGGCGCACAACGCTTCTTTCGACGTTTCGTTCATACGAAAGGTGGCGCATGACTATCGTATAGAGTTTACCAATCCTTACATGGATACCGTTGCTATGTCGCGCTATGTAAACCCCGATCTTAACCGACACAAGCTTGATATTCTAGCTAAATATTTCAATCTCGGGGAATTCAACCATCACCGTGCCTGCGATGACGCGGAGGTGCTCGCGAAGATACTTGTATGTCTGTTTAAGAAGATTCGCGAGGAGGGGGCATCCAATCTTCAGGAAATGCACTCGCTCATGAGCGAAAAGTCTGACCCCTTGAAGCTTCGCTCATATCATCAGATACTTCTTGTAAAGAACAAGGTCGGACTCAAAAACCTTTACCGCATAATTTCCGAGAGCTACTTAAACTATTACCGCCGAAATCCGCGTACTCCCAAAACGCTTATCGAGGCTAACCGAGAGGGACTTATAATCGGCTCGGCGTGTGAGGCGGGAGAGCTTTATCAGGCGATACTTTCAAATAAGTCCGAAAAGGAAATTGAGGACATAGCAAGCTTCTACGATTATCTCGAGATCCAGCCGCTGTGCAATAACCGTTTTATGATCGAAAAAGAGATGGTTAAGGATGACAGTGAGCTTATCGCCATAAACAAGCGTATATACGAGCTTGGCAAGAAGCTTGGTAAGCCCGTTTGTGCAACGTGCGACGCGCACTTTGCTGAAAAGGATGACGAAATTACACGTAAAATCCTGCTCGCCGGACAGAAGTATTCCGACGCCGACCGCGATGTCGGAATCTATTTCCGCACTACGGACGAAATGCTTGCCGAATTTGAATATCTCGGCAAGGAAGCGGCGTATGAGGTGGTGGTTGCCAACACCAACCTTATTGCCGATATGATCGAAGATGTTCAGCCTATCCCGGACGGAACGTATACGCCGAACCTCGAGGGCGCAGAGGAAGAATTGCAGCAGCGCTGTTGGGACAAGGCGAAACGTCTTTACGGCGATCCTATTCCCGAAATAGTGCGCGCAAGACTTGATAAGGAGCTTACATCAATCATAAAGCACGGCTTCGCAGTGCTTTACATGATCGCGCAGAAGCTTGTTCAGTACAGCGAAGAACAAGGCTACCTCGTCGGCTCCCGTGGCTCCGTTGGTTCATCGCTTGTTGCGTCGATGTCGGGCATTTCCGAGGTTAATCCGCTTCCGGCGCACTATTACTGCACGAAGTGCCAGTATTCGGAGTTCATAACCGACAGCTCCGTCGGCTCCGGCTTTGACTTGCCGGATAAAAACTGCCCGAAGTGCGGTACACCATTAACGGGCGACGGACACGATATTCCGTTTGAAACCTTCCTCGGCTTCTTTGGCGATAAGTCACCCGATATCGACCTTAATTTCTCGGGCGAGGTTCAGGGACGCGTGCACAAATACACCGAAGAACTTTTCGGCTCGGAAAACGTGTTCCGCGCCGGAACGCTCGGTACTCTCGCCGCAAAGACCGCATACGGATATGTTGTAAAGTTCCTTGAAGAAAAGCAGAAAAAGCTTAACAAGGCCGAGATTGACCGTCTTGTAAACACGTGCGTTGGCGTTAAGCGTACAACGGGACAGCATCCCGGCGGCATCATAGTTGTGCCGCGCGAATACGATGTTTACGACTTCACACCGGTACAGCATCCTGCGGATGACCCAAACTCCGATATAGTTACAACGCACTTTGCGTTTACATATCTCCACGATACCATACTTAAGCTTGACGAGCTCGGACACGATATTCCGACCAAGTATAAGTGGCTGGAAAAATACACTAATACTTCGGTAATGGACGTAAAGATGAACGACCGCGCGGTTTACCGTCTGTTTGAGGGCACGGAACCGCTCGGCATCACGCCGGAGGATGTTGGCTGTCCGCTCGGAACGCTCGGACTTCCCGAAATGGGCACACGCTTCATTCAGTCGGTGCTTGTTGACGCAAAACCGAAGAACTTCGCGGACCTCATGCAGATCTCCGGTCTTACACACGGCACGGACGTGTGGCTCGGAAACGCGCAGGACCTTATCAAAGACGGTATTTGCGACATTTCGCAGGTTATCGGTACGCGTGACGGTATCATGCTTGTACTTATCCAGCAGTACGGACTTGAGAACGCTCAGGCGTTCAAGATAATGGAGGACGTGCGAAAGGGTAAGGGACTCAAGCCGGAATATGAGGAGTCGATGATTGCTCACGGCGTTCCGGATTGGTATATCAAATCCTGCAAGAAGATCAAGTACATGTTCCCCAAAGCGCATGCGGCGGCATACGTTATGTCGGCGATACGCCTTGGCTGGTACAAGATATACTATCCGCTTGAATTTTATGCGGCATTTTTGAGTGTTGCCCCCGGCGGCTTTGACGCGGAGATTGCAATGAGCGGAAGAGCCGGAATAAAGGCAGTAATGGAAGAGATTCGCAAGAAGGGAACCGAGGCTACCCAAAAAGAAAAGGAAACTGTGGATACATTCCAGATGGTGACCGAAATGTATGCGAGAGGCCTCAAATTCCTGCCGGTTGACCTCTTTAAATCGGATGCGTTTGCATTCAAGCCCGAGGACGGCAAGATTCGCATGCCGTTCACGGCACTCGGCGGTCTTGGTGAAAAGGCGGCAGAGAAGATAGTTGAGGTTCGTGACAGAGAAAATCTTCTTTCAATTGAGGAGCTTCAGATGAAAGCCGGACTTTCCAAGGCGGTTATCGACCTTCTTCGCAAAAACGGCGCTCTTGGCGGTCTTAACGAAACAAATCAGCTCTCATTTTTCTAAAATGTCAAAAACTTTCAGCGTATGATACTTTTATAGGTAATATTGCCGATTGACAGATTTGCTTTATTGTGATATCATATTACTATACTAAAGTAAATGCGCTTGAAAATACAGAAAGGACGCCCATGTGGGCAAGCAGTATGACAAATCTTAACAAAACAATTCCCGAGGGAACACGAGATCTGCTTTACGGTGAAGCAAATCTCTATGATACAATAGTTGAAAGCTTCAACAGCGTTTACGAGGGCGCGGGTTTCTCGCGTATATGCACTCCGGCTGTTGAGAATTATGATATGTTCTGCGATGTGAACCGCTCACTTCTGCAGGAGAATATGTATAAGCTTACCGACAACACAGGACGTCTTCTTGTAATCCGTCCCGATAACACCACACCGATTGCGCGTGTTGTGGCAACAAAGCTTAAAAATTCTCCGCTTCCGCAGAAGCTTTACTACGATCAGCATATCTACCGCGTAAACAGCGACTATTCGGGTATGCGCAACGAGGTTCTGCAGAGCGGCATCGAGCTTATCGGTGCCGGCGGTATGAAGGGCGACCTTCTTGCTATCACAACAGCGCTCGAAGCTCTCAAAACGCTCGGACTTTCCTTCAAGCTTGAGATAGGTCATGTTGGATACTTCAACGCGCTTATCTCAAAAATGGAGCTGTCCGACGAGGAAGCGATGAGTGTTCGCAGTTTTGTTGAAGCGAAGAATTTCGTTTCGCTCAACATGTTCGACAGGAATCTGCAGAACGACGTTATCCGCAAGCTTCCGCTGCTTTACGGTAATGACGAGGTGTTTGATGAGGCAAGAGAGCTTGCAGGCGATAATAAAGAGGCGCTTGAAGCTCTTGAATATG
>JAZTXD010000110.1:0-1711 GCA_045636265.1 Candidatus Flemingiibacterium sp. | reverse complement strand
AAACTTTGACGACGGCTGTGCGGTGTTTATCTCTCCCGACGGCACGTTCAAGACCCGGACGGGTCAGTCGATCTTCCTGCTGAGAAACGATAAAGCGGAAGCCGACGTTATTAAGTCTGAAACCGGACATTTTTATAAGGTAAGAGTCTGGGATTCGAGATATCAGTAAATAAGTTGTTGGTTTAGGAGGTAAAAATGATAAAGAGATGCTTTGCTTTGATCCTTTGCGTGCTTATGATCTCCGCTATGCTTGCAGGGTGCGCCGATAAGGATCCTGTGCTTGACGAAGAAACGACAACCGAGGCAGCTATGACAGATCAATCCACCGAAATCCCCATCGAAACTACCGTCGAGATTACTACAGAGGAGGAAACAACTTCGGAATACATGTATAAAACCGTGAAAAATCCCATTCACGATATGGGCGGCGACCCTTGGGTCGTGGAGCATGAAGGCGAATATTACTATTGCTTTATCGGTTACAATGCTATTTGGGTGAGAAAAGTATCTTCGATAGCAGAGCTTTCGCTGTATGATGCAACTTTGGTCTACTTACCGCCCGAGGGTACTATGTATTCCTTGAATTATTGGGCACCCGAGCTGCACTATATTAACGGTGAGTGGTATATTTACGTTGCCGCCGATGACGGAAATAACGAAAACCACCGTATGTACGTTCTTCGCGGCACGTCGGGGGATCCTACTGCTCCCTTCGAAATGGTGGGGCAGATCACCGATCCCTCAAATAAATGGGCGATCGACGGTACTGTTTTACAGCTGAACGGCGAGATGTACTTTATTTGGTCAGGCTGGGAAGGGAACGAGAACGTGGCGCAAAATCTCTATATTGCCCATATGAGCGACCCTTGCACCATTGATTCCGAGCGCGTTTGCATCTCCGTTCCCGAACTGTATTGGGAAAAGGAAGGTCAGCCCTACGTCAATGAGGGACCTGCCGTACTGCAGCATCAGGGAAAGACCTTCTTGGTATATTCCGCGTCCGGCAGCTGGACGGATTACTATTGCCTTGGTATGCTGACGCTGACGGGAGACGATCCTATGAATGCCGATTCCTGGGAAAAAACCAACCGAGCCGTGTTTAAAAAACGTTTTAACGTGTGCTACGGCCCCGGACACAATTCTTTCTGCACAGCCCCCGACGGAAGCGTCTGGATGATATATCACGGCAACTTGGTTTCGGGTACGGGCTGGTCGGGCAGATCTGTCTGGATCGCGCCCGTAACGTTTGATGCGGACGGCACACCCAATTTCGGTCAGCCCGAACGCGAGGTGCAGTTCCCCTACTTGCCGTAATAGCTCTGATTGAGTGCCATCCCTTTTGGATGGCGCTCTTTTTTAAACAAAAAGCCGATCCACCGTTTGAGGATGGATCGGCTTTTTGCTTTGTTTGCGGAAAGGTTGCAAGTTGACGGCTTTTGTGGTATAATATAAACATACCTTGTGTCGTATATAAGGAGAATTGCCCTCGCCTAACATCACATTCAGCAATTTGAACTTCTTCAGTCCCGCTCGTATTTTTATGGCGGATTCGGAACGAAAACTCGCCATGTGGTTCTTGAAGATGCGCTACGGATGGTAAATATAATATAATTCAGGAGAGATTTTATGGTTGATATGATGACTACAAACCAACAGTTGTTTTGTGAGCTGTTGGATCGCAGTATTTTGGAACTGTCGGATATAGACGTTA
>JAZTXD010000109.1:0-24019 GCA_045636265.1 Candidatus Flemingiibacterium sp. | reverse complement strand
AGGCCCGCTGCGGGGATGACTGCTTTTTTTATTTTATTCACGGTAATATACCTCCGAAAAGCATGATTTATCAATGTTCGGTTTCTCATGATGAGAAAACCTCACTTTATATTATATATCCATTTTGTTAATAAATCAAGTGGTTTCAACGATAAAATGTAAAAAAGTCCCCAATTTTTCGTGGCGCACAGAAAAAATCAATATTGACATTCACCCCGTGCTGTGTTATACTCTTATTTGGAATTTTGATCCTACGCATTTGGAGGCAAACCCATGTCACACACCAAACTCGGCCGCCGCACAGTCATCTTCATGCTGCTCTGCACGGCTGTTTATTTCACAAGCTATCTCACAAGATATAATTTTGCCGCCGTTATCGAAGCGGTTTGTGCCGAAACGGGCACTCTTCGCGAAAGCCTCGGACTTGTCAGCACGGCGGCGTTTTTTACATACGGAATCGGTCAGCTCATCAGCGGCTTTATCGGCGACAGAGTGCATCCGCGGCTGTTGCTCACAGTCGGAATGACCGTAACCGCAGTTTGCAACATTATGATGCCGTTTATGCCAAATTCCGGCGCAATGGTGGTGCTGTGGGGCGTGAACGGCTTTGCCCAGGCGCTATTCTGGCCACCGCTTGTCCGCATCATGGTTTACAATCTAAGCGAAGAAAACTACAACCGCGCCTGCATCTGGGTATCCACCGGTGCGCAGACGGCGACGATACTTGTATATCTGCTCGCGGCACTTTGCTCGGCTGTTTGGAGCTGGCGCGCTCTCTTCTACATCTGCGCCGCTGTGGCGGTCGTCATGACGGTTCTCTGGCTCTTCCTCGCGCCTAAAAAGAATGTTGACAGCAAAGTGGGAAGTCCCGAATCCGCTTCTGACGCCGCGCCGGTGAAGAACCGCATCGGAGTCTTCGCTATTCTCGTAATGGTACCTATTGCTTTTGCGATAGTACTTCAGGGACTGCTCCGTGACGGCGTTTCGCAGTGGCTCCCCTCACTTATAGCAGACAGCTCCGGACTTTCCCCGTCCTCCGCGATACTTTCGGGAGTCGTTCTGCCGATATTCACCATTATCTGCTACAATCTTTCCTCCATGCTCGAGGATAAGATAAAGAACGAGCTTGTAACATCGTTTGTATTCTTCGCATGCGCCGCTTTGTGCTCGGGAATTCTCATCGCACTGCTTGGCACAAGTCCGATAGTGTCCGTCATCCTTCTCGGAATCATCACCGGCTGTATGCACGGCGTTAACTTAATGCTCATCTCGCGCGTTCCGAAATATTTTGCAAAGTACGGCAAGATCTCGACCGTATCGGGCGTTGTAAACGCCTTCACATATGTGGGAAGCGCGCTGTCCGCATACTTTGTTGCCGTAATATCCGGTGCAAAGGGCTGGAGCTTTACTATAGCCGTGTGGCTTATTATCGCAGCGCTCGGCGCAGTTATCTGCATACTCACGGTAAAGCCGTGGAACAAGTTCAGAAAGAGTTAATTTCCTTATAAAGACATATATGGGAGGCTAAAGCGCCTCCCATATTCGTTTTATTGATACTTTTCGAGCGTATAATGTCAGGATTGTGCTAAAACAGGTCAACATTCTTCGTTGCAATGATCCTACAGTTTTGCTACAATTATACTGTAACCAATTCTATATAACGAAGGAGAAATACTATGAAAAAGCGTATTTTATCATTGCTTTTGCTCGGCGCTATGCTCCTTTCCCTTGCGGCATGCGGCGGCAACGGCGACAGCGGCGATGACACCACGGACACAACCGCACCCGACACTACCGAAGCAGACTCATACGCCGGCATCGAACAGAAAAACTACGGCAAGGATTTCGTGATTCTGTATCCTGACTTTGCGTCACAGTATATCACATTCTTCTTTACCGAAGAAAACACCGGCGAGGCACTTGACGTTGCGCTCTACAACCGTGAGCTCAAGATCGAGGAGCATCTCGGAATCGACATTACATATCAGCTCGCAAACCATAACGGCAACAGCAACGTCGGCGCAATTTATCCCTCCCTCCAGCAGATGGCAATGACCGGCGATAATCTCTATCAGATGATTCTTACTCACTGCATCCAGGATGCATCGACAATGATTACCGAAGGCCTCCTCGCCGACCTTAACGACGTTTCCACAATCAACTTTGATAACGAATGGTGGAACCACGGAGCCAATGACAGTCTGGAAATTGACGGCAAGCAGTTCTATGCGGTTTCTGACTACAACATCCCCGAAGTGTATGTTGTTCTTTTCAACAAAGACCTTGTAGAAAAGAACAGCCTTGAAGACCCGTATCAGCTTGTTCGCGACGGCAAATGGACTCTTGACAAGATGCTCGAGCTCAGCGAGCAGGTGCTCCTTGACAACGGCGACGGCGTTTGGGATATAAACGATACCTACGGATTTGCTTCCCCCGGTGACCACTTCCTCACCGCATTCTCCTACTCCTGCGGTCTTACTCTTACCAACAAGGATGAAAACGGATTCTTCTCGTTTAACTTCAACAATCCCAGAGTATACGACGTTGTGGGAAAGCTTGAGGTTCTCTTTGACAGCGCGTCCACATTCCATTACCCCTGGCCGGCAGACATGGAGCTGTACGGTCACACCTCAGACGAGTCACTCAACATCGGCACGGGACGCTCACTGTTCGCGCTTGATCAGATATCCATGCTCTCCAGATTCCGCAATTCCGAGGTTAATTTTGGAATACTTCCTTACCCCAAGTATGACGAAAGCCAGGAAGAATACTACTCCCTTGACTGGGGCGGACTCACCGCAGTTCCCGCAACTGCCGAGGATAAGGAAATGATCGGTGAAGTGATGGAGCTTTACGGCTATCTTTCTGCCGATGAAGTTCTCCCGGCGTTCTATGATATCATGCTCGGCGAGAAGCTCTCCCGCGACCCCGAGTCCCGTGAAATGCTCGAAATAATATACGATGCAAGTCTATTCGATGCCGGCATGAACTATTTCGGCTCCAAAACGTATATGATGCAGTTCTGGAATCTCGGTGCTGCTATCGCAAGCAGCAGCTTTAACGGTTATTCGTCCTTCCTTGCAAGATATGAGGAAGCGGCTATTACCGAAATCGAAAACTTTAACAACGCAGTTGCAGAACTCGAACAGTAATTTTTAAGCAAAAATAAGAGAGTTATCATTTGCACAAATATGTCATACAAATTTTGTCTATATCACCCATTGAATTAATCGTACAATTTTGATATAATTATACTGTACGCTAATGTGTAAATAAAGGAGAAACACTATGAAAAAACGCATTTTATCACTGTTTTTGCTCGCAGGCATGCTCATTTCTCTCGCAGCGTGCGGCGGCAACGGCGACAAAACCGATGACACCAAAGACACGACCGGTACCGATACCGTCGTTAACGAGGGCTATGCCGGCATCGAAAAGAAAGATTACGGCAAGGATTTCGTTGTCCTCTATCCCGACTTTTCCAGCGACTACATCACATACTTCTTCACCGAAGAAAACACCGGCGAGGCAATGGACGTTGCTCTTTTCAACCGCGAGCTCAAAATCGAGGAGCACCTCGGCGTTGATATTAGCTACGAGCTCGTAAACAACGACGGCAACAGCGGTCTTGGTGCTCTTTATCCCGCATTGCAGCAAATGGCAATGACCGGTGATAACCTCTACCAGATGGTACTCACTCACTGCATTACTCACACTGCAATAATGATCACCGACGGTCTTCTTCTCGACCTTAACACCGTAAGCTCCATTGATTTTGAGAACGAATGGTGGGATCAAACCTCAAACGACAACCTTGAGGTTGACGGCAAGCAGTTCTATGCTGTTTCGGATTATGTAATTCCTGATATGTACGTTGTTCTTTTCAACAAGGGAATGATCGATGCAAACAATCTTGAAAATCCCTACGACCTCGTACACGAGGGCAAATGGACCATTGACAAGATGCTCGAGATGAGCAGCGCAGTTCTTCTTGACAACGGTGATGACATCTGGGATGTAAAGGACACCTACGGCTTCGGCGCTTCCGGCGACCACATGCTCACCGCATTCTCATATGCAAGCGGTCTTACCCTCGTTACCAAGGATGAGGAGGGCTTCTTCTCCTTCAACTTCAACAATCAGAAAGTATACGATGTTGTTGATAAGCTCCAGAAGCTCTTCGACGCTCCCTCGACCTACCACTACTCCTGGGCAGCAGACCTCGGTCTTAACGGTCACACCCCCGAGGAGTCCCTTAATCTTGGTACAGGACGTTCGCTCTTCTCGCTCGAGGCAATTTCCAGTCTCAGCAAGTTCCGCAACTCCGAGATTGAGTTCGGTATCCTTCCCTATCCGAAGTTTGACGAAAATCAGGACGAATACTATTCCGTCAACTGGGGCGGACTCACCTGCGTTCCGCTGGTAGCAGAGGATCATGAAATGATCGGCGAAGTAATGGAGCTCTACGCAGCTCTCTCCGCAGATGAGGTTCTTCCGGCATTCTATGACATTATGCTCGGCGAAAAGCTCTCCCGTGACCCCGAGTCCCGTGAAATGCTCGAGCTGATATACGATGCAAGCGTATTCGACGCAGGTATGAACTACTTCGGCTTCCACAAGAACATGATGCAGTTCTGGAATCTTCCCAACGCAATTGCAACCAAGACAATGACCGGATACTCCTCCTTCCTTGAAAAGTATGAGGAAGCGGCTATTGCCGAGCTTGAGGAATTCAACGAAGCAGTTGCAGGTCTCGAATAATAATTCCCGAATACAAAAAGAGTTGATACGGTTTTCGTATCAACTCTTTTTTATCTGTTTATTAAATCGCGTATCTGCCGTTCGATTTCGAGAAGCTCCGCGCGAAGTCCGCTTGCGGACACTCTTATCGCTCCGTTGCCGAGGATTATCAGCTGCTCCTGGGCATCCGACGTGGCAACGCGGACACGGTGGTCCTTCGCCAGCTCGTGCGACACACGCTCGATATACGTATCCGCCGTTTCCGCTTCCTTGGTGTACACAACGGTAATTCCGTTTATAACCTCCGAGTCGCCATGATTTCGCTTGACCTTATACGCATCGAAAACGAGTATCACCTTGCAGCCGCGAAATCCCGTGTAATTGCAAAGGCGGTCGATAAGCGCGTTTCTTGCTATGTCAAGTCCCATTTCCGACAGCGTGCGAAGGTCGTCCCACGCGTGAATGATATTGTACCCGTCAACCAGCAGATATTCAGGACCGCTGTATGGGCTTTTCCCTGACGGCGGCTTTCTTTTTACTGTGGGGACAGCCATTTTCGCCTTCGGTTCATTGAACTTTTTCATTTTTATCGGGCCGTATGTGCGCTCGAATATGCGCATCAGCTCATCGCTGTCCGCTACTGTGCGCATGTATCGCTCGGCACGGCTCTCGTTTTGCTGCGGCTCTTCATCATCAAACTCAATGCCGCTGTCGATGTGCTTGTAGTCATGCACCTCGTCCCACTTAACCGCAAATCCCGCTCCGTGTGCGCAGAATATGGAGTCAGCCGTGTTTTCAACATCACGGTCGGCATCGTAACCGATAGCGGCAATGACCGTCTCTGTATCGGCACACTCTTCATAGCCGCGAAGCGTTGTATAAAGCTTGCCGCTGCCCTTGGTGTAGGAGATAAGCTCTCTGTGATATCCGCGAAGCTTTGATACGGGAGCGCTTCCCGTGAGCACCGTATATTCCGGCATTACCTCGGGATCGGTGAGTCTTCCGCCCATCTGCGTAATATCCGTCATGGCGCGTCCCACGTTCTCCGTCGGAACCTCGAGTCTGAAATCGTACCACGGCTCGAGAAGCACGCCCTCGGCAGAGCGCAGTCCCTGTCTTACCGCACGCCATGTTGCCTCTCTGAAGTCGCCGCCCTCGGTATGCTTGGCGTGTGCACGCGCCGCGATAAGCGTTATTTTCACGTCGCTTATCGGCGAGCCGGTGAGTGCGCCGATATGTGTTTTCTCGTAAAGATGCGAGAGTATCAGCCGCTTGTAATGCCCCTCTGTCTGACACTCGGGGTCAACAAGGAAACGCACACCCTCGCCGCGCTCAAGCGGCTCGATGAGAAGCTGAACCTCCGCGTAGTGTCGGAGCGGCTCATAGTGTCCCACGCCTACGACGGCACCTTTCACGGTTTCCTTATACTGTATGCTTCCGTCGGCAAATGTGACGTCCATACCAAATCGCTCCGCGATAATACGTGAGAGCACCTCAAGCTGGACCTCGCCCATAATGCCGAAATATATTTCCGAGCTTCGCTCGTTATATGTGATATTCAGCGACGGCTCCTCCGATTCAAGTCGGCGGAACTTCGCCAGCGCCGTGTGCGCGTCAACGCCACTTGGCAGTACCACGCGGTAGGATAGCACCGGCTCAAGATGTGCCGCTCTGCAGTCGCGCTCGAAACCGAGTCCCTGACCCGCATAAGCCGAAGATATGCCGGTGATCGCACATACTGTTCCGGCTTCAACCTCGTTTGCGGTGGTATATTTTTCGCCTGAATATATGCGTATACTGTTAACCTTTTCGGAAAACGGCGTGCCGTCGGGAAGCGTGCCGGATACGGTGTCCTTAACTTTAAGCATGCCGCCCGTTACTTTTATGTGGACGAGCTTGTCCGCTTTGTCCTCGGTTATTTTATAGACCTTCGCACCGAACGCCTCCGGATATTCGGGGCATTTCACATATTTTGTGAGTCCGCCAAGCAGAAGATTGACCCCGTCGCCCTTAAGTGCCGAGCCGAAGAAGCATGGGAATATTCTGCGCTCGGAAACTGCGTTTTGTATGTCACCGTCGCGTATCTCCTCGCCGCTTATAACGCTTTCCATAATGCGCTCGTCGCACATTGCAAGCTCATCGCGGAAGGAGTCAAGCGTCATGGCGCAGAAATCCGCGCATCCGTCGGAGAGCTTATATTTAAGCTCGTCCATAATATCGCGGTGAGAGAGCGCGGTAATATCCATCTTATTTACAAATATCACTGTGGGAATGTTGTACATATGAAGCAGTCGCCACAGCGTTGCCGTGTGGCTCTGCACGCCGTCCGTGCCGCTTATAACGAGCACCGCGCAGTCTATAACGCGCAGAACGCGCTCGGTTTCGGGGGAGAAATCCACGTGTCCCGGCGTATCGAGGAGGGTGAACTGCACGCCGTCATGCACAAATGCGGCACCGCTTGAGAATATGGTGATTCCGCGGTCACGCTCGATAGCGTTTGTATCAAGATGCGAGCTTCCTTTATTCACGCTTCCGAGCTTATGAAGTATACCGGTTTTATAAAGTATAGCTTCGGACAGCGTGGTTTTGCCGGAATCGACATGCGCGATTATTCCGATTGTCAGGCGTTTCATACGGCGTTCCTCCTCTCTGTGGCGGTATGCATATATTATACCATACCTCCACGGTAGTGTCAACACTACAGGGGTATACCGACAAAAAACCGCCGCACTTTTTGTGCGGCGGTTTCACTATTCAACTCAGATAATATAGGGCTTGATCTCTTCGAGGAGCGCGTCGCAGTCAGCACAGTGATCTGTGCCAGCGGCGCAATGAGCGGTGAGCGCGATAGGCTGAAGAAGATCAAGAGAGAAAATACCCATGATCGACTTTGCGTCAACAACATATCTGCCGGACATAAGGTCGATATCCATGCTGTATTTGGAAACTATATTTACAAAGTTGCGTACATCCTCGATAGAGGAGAGCTTGATGTTTACGTTTGTCATAATAATTATCTCCTTTATTTGTTAAATATTTTACGATTATATGATATCTCAAAAACTTCGTTTTGTCAATAGACTTTTCACAAAATTTACATTATATGATTTTGACAACCGTCGGCTCGGTTTCCAGTGTCGGTGATATTGTTACCTCGGTGTCCGTGATAGTAAGCGTCATTCCGTGGGGAGATGAAATGAATACAAGCGCCACTGTAAGCTTTCCGTCCTCTGCCGCATACGATGCCGCAAACTCTATCGGAAGTCCCACAAGACCGTCGTCAAGTCGGTTCGGATACGGGCGTATCGGACAGTGGTCCACACGGGTGTATTCCCATTCACCAAATCCGCAGGCAATCTCTGTGGCATGTCTGTACTGACCGAAAATCTTGAGTATCATGCCACCCTCGGCAGGGGCTACGTCAAGCTCGGTTATGCCAAACGCATTTTCTTCAAGCTTCACCTTTCGCGCACTTACAGCCGCATCTCCCTTCGGGAACGGGAGTACCGCACGCACAGAGGTGTCGCCGTGCGGCTTTTTTTCCACAGGAATGTCAGAAATATTGTTGTATATATGCTTCCAGTAAAGGTCGAGGCATCCCTGAACTGCGCCGGCAACAATTCCGTTAAGCTCGGAAATGAGCACCATGATGCAGTTTTTCTCGGGCGAGATGAGCGTGTACTGACCGTATGCGCCGTCAAAGCGAAATCCGCCGTTTTCATTCATCCATATCTGATAGCCGTAGCCGCAGTGCCAGTCCGGCTCCTGCCATATGCTCGTGTCGGACTTTTTGGATGTTGCCTCTTTTACCCATTCTTCGGAAATTATACGCTTGCCATTCCATACGCCTTTGTTAAGGTAGAGGATGCCGAGCTTCAGGTTGTCTTCCATGGAAACGCGGATTCCCCAGCCGCCGTAGTCGATGCCCTCAGGCGACTCGCACCACATAACATCCTTTATGCCAAGCGGATTAAAGAGTCTGGGACGCAGGTAGTCAAGCATACGCATGCCGGTGAGCTTTGTGATAATAGCCGAGAGCATGTATGTAGCCGCGGTGTTATAGCAGAAGTAGCTTCCCGGCTCATACTCAACATTAACCGCCAAAAACGCCTTCGCCCAGTCCTGCTTGGCGTTTACAATATCGTCAAACACATCTCTTCGGTGACCGGTGTTCATGGAAAGAAGGTGCTTCACCTTCATCTTTGCAAGGTTTTCGCTTACCGTTTCGGGAAGCTCATCCGGAAAAAATGAAATCACGCTGTCCTCGACAGTTAACAGTCCCTCATCAACGGCAATTCCGATTGCAGTACTCGTCCACGATTTGCTCTCGGAATAAACGTGACGCTTATCTGTGATGCGGTACGGTGCACCGGCTGATGCCCCAACAAGCTTGCCGTCCTTATAGAGCATATAGCCGTGGTGTCTTACGTTGGTTTCTCTTATCTCCGCTTCAAATGCGGCAATGTCTGTACTGCTGATGCCGACTTCTTCCGGCTCGCATGTGTCAAATTCAAAAGGTATAAATTTTGAAAGCATAGTTGTTCTCCAAGTGTAATTTTTTCAGTTATTCTCCGAGTGTAATTTTTCTTGCTTCAAGGTAGAAGCGCTTGTCGTCCGCCTCGCCCATTGAGAATGTCTTTCTGGGAAGCGCTCCGTCGCGTACAACTGTCGGGAACAGCTCGGACTTCTCCATACCTTTGAAGATAAAGCCGATAGCGTTTTTGCCCGATGCCAGCTTCTTTGTGGAGTCAACGCCGTGGATATAGTCAACCTCAACGCCTGCGTGAGCCTTTATGTAGCCGTCGATGAAGCTCTGGAGTGTGCCGACCGGCAAAAGCGAGGTGGGGTTGTCAACCGTAATCTCGCCGGAACCGTCTGCGGTGACATATTCAAAGCTCTGGGGCGCGATATCGCTTTCGGGAAGCGATTTTACGTAAGCGGCAAAGTCATCCATGAACGCCTTCGCATCAACGCCGAACAGCACGCGGTAGATAGGCTCAAATTCGAGCGCACTGTCGTGGATATTTACAATTTCGCAAAGCGCATATCTCGCAGGATGCACCGCGCGCTCTGCTTCGGTGAGTGTGGGCTTTATCTTCTCCCAGAACGCCTTCGCGGATGCAAGTGAGTGGTTTCCGTCGCCTACAGCGAACACGAGCGGAGCATCACTACCCTCGCTTGCCGCGGCGGTGTCGTAAAGAGCCTCGAGTGCAGTATTCACGCGCGCAATTTCGTCAGCTGGCAGGAACTTGCCAAGGCTGTGACCGCCGTTTTGCATAAGGTCGAAATCGTATGCGGTTTCAAAAGCACTTGCCTTATCAATGATAGGCTCGATAACGGTGCGGTTCGGGTCGTCGATAAGTATCATAATATGCGGAAGCTCCACGCTTGCGCCCTCGCGAATCTTAACACGCGGCGGAATACGCTCGAGAACTGTACCCTCGGTGGCACGTACGAGCGACTTCGCGCCCTTTGTGTAGTCGTAGCACTCAAGATCAAGTGCGCCTACAAGACCGCGGCGGATGTTGCCGTTATTCTGTGTGCGCTCGAGATATATCATCGCAGACTTGCGCTCTACGAGGATGTCCTTTGCGTAATCTTTCATAGTAGCGTTAATTTTGGGTATACGCGCTTCGGTTTCGGACAAAAATACTTCAGGGAGCGTGATGCGAAGCGTTGAGGAAGCATCGCCGACAACCTTCTCGGCGCCGTCCCAATATTCCGGCTCGGATGTATATTGGTCGCACGCGATGCACGACCACTTTTTCATAGCCTCTTTGTCAAGAGCGAATTTCGGCAGAAGAATATCTGCAGGATAAAAACAGTTTTTCATAGTGAAACCTCGTTTATAATTTAGTCAGTTATATGATATCATATTTTCAGCCCTCTTGCAAGAGGGCTGGCAGAATATCTTAAAATTTTCTGTATACCGCTCCCAAAGTGGAGCGCATCTCTTTTGATAACCGCTTTACAAAGCGAGTCTTTCTTCGAGCGCGAGTCGGGCGCAAGCCAGTGAAAGAAACGCGGGGGCGGTGTCTTACGGTACCGCTTTACAGCGCGAATCTTTTTTGAGCGCGGTCCGGGCGCCAAGGGAAAACGGGTGGAGTCCGAGGAGGGTAGAAAACCGTAGGTTGTCTATCCTCCTCGCGTCCTCCTTACGCGCATGGCGATGCGCCGCACATGGTCGGCGCTCTGGAGAGCGCCGAGGGATGCGTAATTCCAAGGAGGATGTACAACCAGCTGCGCAGGTTTTACACCCTCCTCGGGCTCCTCCCGCTTTCCTTGCTTGCGCCGGAGGCGCTCTCCTGCGCTCGAAGAAAGACTCGCTTGGTGCGGTGCGTACACAGCGCACTCAATAGGGATATCGTTCTGGGTGAATGTCGGGTGAGGGTTTACCCTTAAATATTTCGCAAAATGTGCACATCTGACTTATAGACTCATTATATCACATAAAGGTTGGCTTTTTTAAAATCCAACAAAAATTTTTTGAAACTTTTTTGCCTATCTTCATATAACCGTCACATTGGTAAATTATAATATACCCGTAAGTACACAAATCCCACCGTAAAAGCGGTACAATAATAAACAGTACAGGAGGAATACATTATGGATTACAATTTCCAAGACCCACAACAAACTCCCGAAAATACAACACCTAAAGCAGAAGAAGCGCCCGTTCAAAACGCGGAGCCGCAGCAGAAAGTCTATATCGCCCCCCAACAGCAAACAACCTACACCGCACAGAAAAAACAGCAAACACCCCGTGCACGCCTTGGCGTTGGCAGTGTGGCACTGGCTGTCGCTATCTGTATGCTCTTCTCATTCGGAGCGGCTTTCGGCGGAACCTATCTCGCATCCACGATGCTCTCGGCAAGCGGAAACCCGATAGTTCCACCGTCGCAAGGCTCAAACAGCAATCCTTCAATAATAGTTCAGTCGTTTGAAAACCCCAACAAAGCCCCCGGCACATACGATCAGGTAGCCGAGACCGTATCTCCCACCGTTGTTGAGATCACCACCGAATCGATCGTCACCGACTCCTATATCTGGGGCGGCAACTACGTCACATCCGGTGCAGGAAGCGGCGTAATTATAAGCAGTGACGGTATGATCGTTACCAACAATCACGTTGTCAGCGGAGCCAACACCATTAAGGTAACTACCAAAGACGGAACATCTTACACCGCAAAGGTTCTCGGTACCGATGCGGACACTGATATAGCCGTTATAAAAATCGACGCCACAGATCTTCCCTTCGCACTTATCGGAAACAGCGATGAGCTCAGCGTGGGCGAAGAGGTAATCGCAGTCGGCAATCCCCTGGGCAACCTCGGCGGTACGGTTACAAACGGAATTATCAGCGCACTCTCGCGCGAGGTTATGATAGACGGTGTCAGCATGACACTTATCCAGACCAACGCAGAGGTAAACCCCGGCAACTCCGGCGGCGGACTTTTCAATATGTACGGTGAGCTTATCGGCATCGTAAACGCAAAATCCACCACATCCTCCTCGGGAGTTTCCGTTGAGGGAATCGGATTTGCAATTCCGATAACATCCGCATCCACCGTTGTAAGCGAGCTTGTCAACTACGGCTACGTTCGCGGCAGAGTAATGATCGGCATCAACTATGTTGACATCAAGGACTCGTGGGATGCTATGCGTTATGGCGTGAGTGCGCTCGGCATATATGTCACCGGCTCAATACACGACGCATTTGAGGTGGGCGACCGCATCGTAGCGATCGACGGAACCGAAATCACCTACAGCAGCGACATCAAAGCGGCCATACGCGACCGCAAGGTTGGCGACACCGTAATAGTAAAGGTAGTGCGCGCCGGAAAGTATGCGGACATCACTATCACCTTAACGGAATATGTCCCCGCAGGCGTTGCGGAAAAGGACACAACCGATGAGGAAACATTTGAAAACAATTTTGAACAGTAAAAATAAACGGGAGCGGCTTTAAAAGCCGCTCCTATTCTTGTTTGAATACAAAGGAAGTCTGCGATAAAACAATACGATGTTGCAATTACTCGAAGTTAGATGAAGCCCACACATCTGTGGATTTCACAGAGCCGTTTTCATCAAGATACACGATTTCAACACGTATATCATTTGAATCTACTCCACTTATAAGCTGCATATGTATGCAGGCGGGAGTCATCACTGTAATATTGAAGATATCTCCATTATGAGGTACAGTTATTTTGGAATAATCTTCTGCTATATCAAAGTTGCACTCAGCTGCGCCGTCAATGAAAATCTTGCCCATCATATCACGTTTGGAAGATTTAATTTGTTCTTCCAGCATCACTCGCAAAGAGTCGGTTAATCCACTAATAAACGGATGAGGTGGTTCCCCGTCTCTATGGCTGAGCATCGTATAAAACACTTGCATATGTAAAGAACGCGCCAGCCAGTACTCCTTTTGTTCATCGGAAAGCTCGAGAATTAAATTCCCGTTTTCATCCATGACAGCGGACAAAAAATTATTTTTAACCAAGGTCTTGGCTCCGTTTGAATCACAAAACTCCTGCGGGGTGCAGGAAAACATAGTCTTACACATTGCGGGAGTCATTTTATAGATATTTGTCGTATTGTCAGGTTCACTGAGCGTCGAACAGGAAGTGCAGATTACAAGCGCGATCAGAAGTATAAACGTGAGAGCTGTAATACAAGCATTCTTTTTCATTAAAACAATTCCTTTCGAAAATAATTCTGCTCTGATATTAGTATAACATGCCCCGATTTGATTGTCAAGTGATGGCATATACTGTAGTTGCTCAAGCCAAGTCGGTTTCGCTACACAACAATCATGACCACCGGCTTAGCCGGTGGTTTGCTCCGCCCTGTAAGGGCGCGATACTGGCAGGGCTAACGCCCTTTGAATTGTCCGACACGTGCAAGCCTGCCCTACTGCCACAGACGCGGCAAGTAACCTTAGCCTCCCTTGTGTAAAGGGAGGTGGCACGGCTTGCCGTGACGGAGGGATTGTAAACTTTGTCTTTCGATAAAACAATCCCTCAGTCACCTTCGGTGACAGCTCCCTTGGCACAAGGGGGCCTTCCACAGCACCCGGGATTGTTCATCGGCAAAAGCCTATACGGGACCACCAGCTTAGCTGGTGGTTTTCGCTACACAACAAAAAAGCACCTGCCATTTCGGCAGGTGCTTCTTCATTAGTCAACGTTGATAACCTGGGCACCCTTGTAGGTTCCGCAAGCTCTGCAAACTCTGTGTGCGAGATTGTACTCACCGCACTTGGGGCACTTTACCATACCCGGCATTTCGAGCTTCCATACGTTAGATCTTCTCTTATCACGTCTCGCGCTGGAGACTTTCTTCTTCGGTACTGCCATTTCACGACACCTCCTTAACTGTATAACACTTTCTATTATACATCAATTATTTTTATTTTTCAAGTAGTTTTTGCAAAATTGCGAGTCTTGGATCAATTTCTTTTTTCGGGCAGTTACATTCGCCCCCATTCAGATCCTTGCCGCACTTCGGACACAGCCCCTTGCAATCCTCGGAGCATACCTCTTTCATCGGGAACTCCATCATAAGCTGTTCAGCCGCCACAGCATCAAGCTCCAGCATACCGTCAACTATCTGAATGTAGTCATCAGCCTCATCATCTGCGGTGTTGACAAGTTCGCCGCGGTTTACCACGGTGCGCTCAAACTCAACCTCAAAGCTTCTTGACAGCGGCTTCAGACATCTCGCACACTCAGCGTTGTACCCAACGCTTACCGTGGCAGAAAGTCCGATGTATCCGCCCATGTTCACGATCTCGCCGCGAACAGTGGCAGGTGTTGTAAAAACTACGCCGTTCACTTCTGTATCAAATCCGAAGTCACCCTCTGTTAAAGAAAAGCTGTAGTCAAGCGGCAGTTTTGTTACTTCTCCGGAGAGAAGAGTACGCATATCTATCGCCATTTTACTACCTCCGTTTTTGGCATTTGGAAGTGCTAACTTATTTATTATATATTATTTTGCGCGGTTTGTCAATAGTTATAGAAAAATTATCAAAATTTGTTCACATTGACCTACGGCCCTCGAGTGCACGCATGAGCGTGACCTCGTCCGCATACTCAAGATCTCCGCCCACGGGAATACCGTAAGCAAGTCTTGAAACCTTTATTCCAAGCGGTTTTATAAGCTTGGTTAAGTACATGGCAGTCGCCTCGCCCTCCACAGTGGGATTGGTGGCGATTATAATTTCCTTCACCGTACCGTCCGAAAGACGCGCCATAAGCTCGCGTATGCGAAGTTTGTCGGGACCGATCTGCGCCATGGGCGAAATAACTCCGTGGAGCACATGATACACGCCCCCGAACTCCTTTACCTTTTCAAGCGATATCACAGCCTTCGCGTCTTCAACAACGCAGATGACCGAACGGTCACGCCCCTCGTCCTTGCAGACCGAGCAAACATCTCCGTCCGAGATATTCTGGCACACGGAGCAGAATTTAACCTCGCTCTTTGCGCCGAGCACCGCACTTGCAAAGGCTTCGGCTTCCTCGTTTGTGAAATCGAGTACGGAGAACGCAAGTCTTACCGCAGTCTTCTTGCCGATTCCGGGAAGACGTCTGAACTGCTCGATGAGCTTTTCAAGCGGAAGAATATATTCCGCCATATTACTTAAAACAGACCGGGAACGCCGAGGTCACCCGTGATCTTCTGCATTTCGGTAGCGTTAGTATCCTCAACCTTCTTGATAGCCTCGTTAACAGCGGCAACAAGAAGATCGGACAGAGTTTCGATATCGTCGGGATCAACGATCTCGGGCTTAAGATCAATATTCTTGATTTCCTTTGTACCGGTGATCTTCACGGTGATAACACCGCCGCCGACACTTACTTCATATTCCTTTTCGTCAAGCTCTGCCTGGAGGTTTGCCATATCCTCCTGCATCTTCTGCGCCTGTCTGATCATTGCGTTCATATTCTGGGGGCCGCCGCCCATTCCCTTCGGTAAACGTGCTTTCATTGTCTTATATCCTTTCAGGTTTAATTTTCTGCGCCGGAAGAAGCCGTAAGCTCATCAAGCGCCGTATTTTTGTCTTCTTTTTTCTCGGGGGCATACTCAAGCTTGACCGAATTTGCACTGAGCCGTCCGTCCTCAAACGTGTTGAGTATCTCAAGCACTTCCCCAAAACTGTTGGTAATCACGGTAAGCGCCATTCGGTTTGCTGTTCTTATGTGTATAAGATCGTCCGTGTTCACGGTAAAGCCCTTGCACGATTCTCGGAGTAAGCTTCCGGGCATCGCGTTTCGCTCACAGCATTTTTGTGTAAACTCCGCGAAATACGGGAGCTGACGGTACTGCTTCTTCACCGGAGTTTCCACCACTTCGTCATCGCTTTGAACGCCTTGCGCAGGTTTAAGCTCTGCCGGCGTGTCATTTTTCGCTTCAGCAGGTGCCGCAGGGGCTTCTGTCGGAGCCGAACGGTATGCGCCGGACTTTAATTTATCCTCGAGCGCGGTGATACGCGAAGCAAGCGCTTCGTTTGTGGATGCAAACCTCTCGTCGCACATACGCACGAGTGTCATTTCCGCAATAAGGCGCTTGGATGCGTTTGACATACGCATGGACACAAGCGCTTCGTCGAGAAGCTTTGTGTGATAGATAATGGTTTCCACGGCAAATCTGCCGGCAATTTCCATGAGCTGTGCATACTGTCTGTCGGACAGATCGAGATATTCGCGGCAGTTTTTCGTTGTTTTAACAACCAGCATATCGCGGTAGAACGCGATAATGTCCTGCCACACAACTGCAAGGTCCTTACTTGAAACAAACAGCTTCGCAATTTCCGAAAAGACCGTGTCAAAATCCTTTTCGCACACCGCAGAAAGCAGCTTTATGATAATATCGCGTCCGCTTGTTCCGGCGATCTGTTCAACCACCTCTGCGCTGACAGGTCTGTCATCGCCCGCGCAAAGCTCGAGAAGCGATATAGCATCGCGCATGCCGCCCTGCGCAAGATGCGCCAGCATGAACGCCGCTTCGTGGTCAAGTGTAATATTCTCGGCTTTAGCTATATGCTCAAGCCGCTCGGCAATGACTTCACTCGCTATGCGTCGAAAATCGTATCTCTGACAGCGCGAGAGTATGGTTGCCGGGATTTTTTGAATTTCTGTCGTTGCAAGGATGAACATAACGTGAGGCGGCGGCTCTTCAAGCGTTTTTAAAAGTGCATTAAATGCACTTTGCGAGAGCATGTGCACCTCATCGATGATGTAAACCTTTTTCTTAAGCTCCGCCGGGAGATATTCCACCTCATCGCGGATTTGTCGGATATCGTCAACGCCGTTGTTTGACGCGGCGTCCATTTCCACGATATCAATGCATCCCGCTTTGTCTGCGGCGATGCAGGACGGACACTTGCCGCAAGGATTTCCGTTTTCGGGAGCCTCGCAGTTAACAGCCTTGGCAAGTATCTTTGCGCAGGTAGTCTTTCCCGTACCGCGTGAACCCGTAAACAGATAAGCGTGCGAGGTCTTGCCCGATTCCACGGAATACCGCAGTATAGCCGTTATATGATCCTGACCGCAAACATCGGCAAATGTCCGCGGACGCCATTTTCGATAAAGCGCCTGATGCAAGCTCACACGTCCCCTCTAAGCAAAATAAAACAAGCTATAAAATAAGACCATACACCAAAAACTCGAGATGCCTCTATGTGCGTGAACGCCGGAATATACTCGGGACAGGTAACCTCGCGGCACATCGGAGTGACCGCTTAATGCTGCTTGGTTCCCCACCTGACATGGTTCACAGGCTCCGATCGCGCGAGACCCATCCGTCAACGTATAAGACCCGTCGTGCAGACCACACAGAAACAGCCCTTATTTTCGGATTCCACCCCTGCTGTAGCGGATTGCAGGTACAAGGCACCGCTATTTCCCCGGCTGGTATGGCCTTATTTTATAGCTTGTTAATAAGTTTGTCGGATTCCCGACAGTAATACATTATAACAGATTATTTTGAATTTTGCAATAGTTTTTCGCAAATTTACAGCTTGGATATAATTTTCGGCTCATTTAAAATAGTTTTTGAGTCCGAGCATCTTGCGAAGCTTTATAATATACAGCGTTATAAGCTGTGTCACGGCAAGATCGTACACAAGGAAAGTGAAGTTGCAGACCCCGAAAACGAGCGGCGTAAAGCCGAGCCCCGTATCCGGCAGATGCATCACAAAGTTTGCCACGATTATCATGAGGATCAGCATAACATTAAAGCAGCTGAACTTAAGCACCCACGAAACAGCATAGTGAAGCCGCTCAAACATTGCCTTGAATATGGGATAAATTCCGCCGAACACCGTGTAGAGTACAGCACCGAACTTATCGGGCAGCAGCAAAAGCGACAGCACGCTGACAACCACCCATATAAGATACGGATACGCGCCGCCGATCTCGATGACCGCTACCATTATAAGTATGGACGCTATCGCCACGGCTGTCATGTCAAGCACGGTTATTATCGAGCCAATCAGGAGCACCACAACGCTGAGCGCCGCAAGTATTGCCGCAAGAGCGAGTCTTTTTGTATTCTTCACGATATCACCCTATCTTAACAGCAGGAAATGAGATCTCCGCCGCAGCACTCACAAAGGCAGTCAGCGCATATAAGTCCCGAGCAGATATCGCAAGCCGACGAACCGCCTGACTGCGAGGTGCGGTACGCGCCCCCGTATCCGTTTGCCGTTTGCTTTACACGTGAAAGTACAGTGCGGTACTCGCTGTTTGTGGGATCAAGATAGCACGCGGTTTCAAGATATTTCTGTGCATCATAGAACCAGCCGCGCTTTATAAGCACACAGCCCTTGAGGAAGTTCCATTCCGCGTTTCGTCCCGACTCGCTCACCGCGTCGAGTATAAGCTCCGCATCGGCGTATGAGTTGTTGTTGATAAGCTCGCGCACCTTCGCGAAGTCGCTGTAGGAGCCGGAAGAATATCCCGAGCCGGACGCACCGGATGAGCCGGAAGCACGCTCGCGCTGAATCTGGTCATACGCCTCGTTAATCTCCTTCATCTTCTCTTCAACAAGATCGGACAGAGGATTTCCGGCGTAGTTGTCTGGATGATATTTTCTCGCAAGCTCTCTGTATGCTTTTTTTATTTCCTCGTCCGTTGCATCCCGTGCAACGCCGAGCACCTTGTAAGGATCGTTCATACGTTATTTTTCTCCATACTGTTATCAGGCGTTCCCGCCTGTATATATTTTCCGAGCACCCTGTCACGGCACTCAACAAGTCCAAGATAAATAATGTTTTTTATAATTTCACCGTATTCAAAAACACCGTCAAAATCGGTAAGCCCCACCGCCGCTTCAATCCGGGTAAGCTCCATTGTCATGGCAAAGCGAACAGACTCAATATCGCGTGAAAGCCCGTCCTTGCCGTCCTTATACATCATTCGAAACGGGTTGTATGAACCGTTTTTGATATCGTCTTCAAGATCGTCCACAGCGTCCGCTATGTATATAAAGCGACCGATACTGCGGCCTATTTCAGAAGCTATTTTGAAGCTATTGCTCTCCCTGTCAAAGCCGTATGATGTGATATATGCCATAAGCTGACCAAACGGCTCCGCCGCGCGGTCAACAGAATCGCATCCCGCCGCTTCAAGCTCTGCCAGCTCTGTAAGCTTCGACTTTATATATTCCTCTGCACTCTTATCAAAGTGTGCGCGTTTTTTCATTCTCTTCGCCGCCGGCAAGAGAAGCCGTGCGCCAAAGCGCTTAAAGCCGCGGCTGTCGGCAATGTCATCGCGAAGCTTGTGATATGTGAGCACCGCGCTTATTTTGGCACAGTAGTCAAGCTGTGCGGATTTTGTTATCACCGCACGTTTTTTTGTGGGATGTGCAAGGCATCGGTGCCGCTCGACAGCTCCAACCTCTTTTTCGAGTGCCATTCGCACAAGCGCCAAAAACACGAAATCGTAGCTCAGCGACAGCCTTGAGGCGCATGTCACATTCTTTCCGAGCGCCTCGCAAAGACCGCAGTAGACTGCACGGTAAAGCTCATACTCTTTGACCTTAAGTTCAGCCGAAACGGGCCTCACGTATCCGAACAAAACCGTCACCTCCACTTGTCTTTATATAATTTTACTCCGAAACCTTATATTACACCTTACAACAGATTGAACTTTTTGTAAATCTTTTAGTTTTTGCCTATAACCGCACGTATCGCATCGGTGAGAACTCTCGCCGCACGTTCATGCCCCTTGCAGTTTGGATGCTCCCTGACACCTATCTCACCGTCTGAAATCGGCTCAATCGGCACAAAATGCAGCTTTTTGTCATTTTTTGCACGTTTCTCAATAAGTTCACCGAGCGGCACTTTATATACATCTCCCATTATTCCATACGCATAAAACACCTCGGCATCGGGATAAACCTCGCGCACACGGTCCAAAAGCTTATGAGCCCCCTCGCAGAAGGGCTCTGCCTCAAGCTTTGCGATACTGTCGTTTGTTCCTGCGTTGATGACTACAACATCGGGAGTCCATGAGGTGAAGTCATGCGGCATAGTCAGTTCCGTGTCATCGTACTCGAAAAATTCGGGAATAGGCTTTCCGTGCTCGCCGTCATATCTGCAAACAATTCCCTGACCGGAGATTGCCTCGGTGCGTATGTCAGCATCGAGTGCCTTTGCGGTAAGGTACGCATATGAACCCGTTCCGTCGCCGTCGGTATCAGCATTAAAGCCGTCAAAGCGTTCGCAAAGCAGTCCGAAGCCGTAGGTTATCGAGTCGCCGATAAATTCCATGCGAAGCGAAGGCATGGGAGGAGGGGGCAATATCTCGGTGTCATCACCGATAAGCTCCACCTCTTTAATGCAAACGGTAGTAACGCTTCCGCCAACACGGCGAAGCACCAACGTGTGCTCTGCGTTTGCAAGGCTGTCTATTTTAAAAGCACCGTTCTCGGTCGCTCTGCCGTATCCCCACGGCTTGCCGTCAATCTCCGCTCTTACATATACTGTATCGCCCCCAGAGCAAAAGCCCCCGAGATATATCCGAGCGCCCGTACCGCGGAAACTCATGCAGAATCCCGAAAGATTCCACGAAACGATAAGTCCTCCATCCCCGGAGAAAGCGTGACGTCCGTATACGTTCTTTTCAAGACAAGCAAGCTTGATTTTCATATTTTCCCTCACATAAACATTTGCCGCGATTTACGCGGCAAATGAAGTATATTTATTATTTGTCCTCCGACTCGCCGGAGTCTGCATCAGCTTCAATTTTTGTGATGCGGACCTCTTTGACCAGCTTGTCATCGATTTCGATAACCTCAACGTGAATGCCTTCAAAATCGAAGTTTGCGCCAACCTCGGGGAATTCCCCAAGCTGCATTGTAACAAATCCGCTGACAGTCTGCGGAAGCTCATCCTCGTCCTCGGGCTTTATATCAAAATGCTCGAGCATTTCAAGCGTGCGCATGTCGCCTGCGAAGGTAACAGTTCCGTCGGAAAGCTCTGTAACCTGAAGCTCCTCAACCTCGTCATGCTCGTCCCATATCTCGCCGACAAGCTCTTCAAGCACGTCCTCAAGCGTAACGATACCCATAGTTCCGCCATAGTCGTCGAGCACAATGGCAATATGTGTTTTTTCCTGCTGGAACTGTGAGAGAAGTTTTGAGAGCTTCACGTGGCAGGTGATAAAAAACGGCTTTTTGAGCACTGCATCGAGCGATTGCCCATTATTCTTGCAGGTGTGGAAGAAGTCCTTCTCGTGGAGTATGCCGATTATGTTGTCAATAGTATCCTCGTACACGGGAAGGCGCGAGTATCCGGTGGTGTGGAATATTTCCGTAATCTCGTCAAACAAGGTATCTTTTTCGATAGCAACAACATCAACACGTGGGGTGATTATCTCCTCGGCGTCAACGTCGTTAAATTCGATTGCCGAACGAATAAGCTCGCCCTCTTCTTCGCCGATACCGCCCTCCTCCTGCGCTTCCTCAACTATAGTGATAAGCTCCTCATCGGTCATAACATCCTTACTGCTGAGGTTGAAGATTTTGGCAAGCATTTTTTTCCACGCACCAAAAAACAGATTAAGAGGCGTGAAAACAATAACAAGCGCACGTATCGCGGGCGCAACCGACATAACAAAGCCGTCCGGCTTTTCCTTGGCGATGCTCTTTGGTGAAACCTCGCCGAAGATAAGCACCGCAATCGTAGTTACAGCGGTGGAAATCGCCGCACCGCTGTCGCCGTACAGCGAAACGAACAAAACAGTTGCGATTGCGGTTGTTGCTATATTTACTATATTGTTTCCTATAAGAATGGTTGAAAGCAAAGAATCATAGTTATCCGAAAGCTTCTGAACCAGCGCAGCGCGCTTGTTGCCGTCGGAGGCGAGATTCTTCATTTTCACTCGGTTAAACGTATTAAAAGCGGTTTCGGTCGCTGAAAACATTGCCGACAGCAGAATAAGCACTGCCATGGCTACTATCATAGGTATCATCACAATTCTCCCAAATTCAATAAATAATATTTCGGTTTATAGTTATCATAAGTATCAGGGCGGAGAAATGTGGCAGATACGTGTCTTCGGCGCCGTGCACCTTCGGGCGGGTATAGGGTTATCGCTCATTACTTTGGATTCACTCCTCTTTAATTATATATTTTTACCATTATACACCATACCGCAGATTTTTGCAACGTTTTTTTGTAAAATCTCCGTTTTTGTTTACAAACGGTCGCCCAAACACACTGTTTTTTGCCGAAATATTAACAAATATATAAAATCTCGCCAAAACCCTTGATTTTTTTGCAGGAATATACTATAATATTACATTGCAATAACATCTGAAAAAAATTGTGATACTATTAAAAAATCTACTGCGTAAAGGAAGAAAATATCATGGCAAAATTCAGAAAAATCGGCGTATTAACATCCGGCGGTGATGCTCCCGGTATGAATGCGGCTGTACGTGCAGTCGTTCGTTCCGCACTTGCTCGCGGCGTTGAAGTTATCGGTATCAAAAAAGGCTACTACGGACTTATTCACGACGAGCTCTGCGCTCTTACCTCGCTCGACGTTGCAAACATCACAGGCTGGGGCGGCACCGTCCTCTACTCCGACCGCTGCGACGAGTTCGCAACCGAGGAGGGCATGGCAAAGGCTGTTGAAACCTGCAAGAAGCATCAGATCGACGGTATCATCGCATGCGGCGGCGACGGAACCTTCCGCGGTGCGACCGATCTTTCCATGCACGGCATTCCCACCATCGGAATCCCCTGCACTATTGACAACGACATCACCTCCACCGACTATTCCATCGGCTTTGACACCGCTATGAACACCGTTCTCCACGCAGCTGACTGTCTGCGTGACACCTGCGAATCCCACGCACGCGGCGAGGTTATCGAGGTTATGGGACGTGACGCCGGATACATTGCAATTGAGTGCGGTATCGCATGCGGCGCAAACGCTGTGGCTGTAAAAGAGCTTCCTTTTGATGAGGATGCATGCATCAAGAAGCTTATCGAGCTTCGCGCAAAGGGACAGAGAAGCTTCCTCGTTGTTCACTCCGAGGGTATGCCCAAGGGATTCGGTGAAAACCTCACCAAGCGTATGAACGAAGAGGCAAACATCGACTCCAGATTCATCCGTCTTGCTCACATGGTACGTGGCGGTGCTCCCACACTTCGCGACAGACTCACCGCAACACGTATGGGTGACTTCGCGGTTGACCTCATTCTCGAGGGCAAGTCCGACCTCGTTGTATGCGAGCGCGACAGCAAGCTCGTTGCAACCGACATCGCATGGGCACTTGTTGTTGACCGCATGTACAAGAACAAGTTAAAGGACGGCGACCTTGAAAAGTTCAGCGCAGAGCAGGTTGAAGCAATGAAAGTTCGCTGTGCTGAAAAGAAGGCAGTTCTTGAAGATCTCATGGATGTTGCCAACACCCTTGCACAGAACTAAAACAAATAATAAAACCGTCCGCGTTTTGCGGACGGTTTTTTGTTTTATACCTGAAACATAAAGTGGAGCGGTGTCTTGCACAAACCGCTTTACTAAGCGAATAGAGTCGGAGGGCGCAAGCCCGATCGGCGACCTTGAGCGCGAGTCGGGGCGCAAAGCCAAGGAAAGCGGGGGAGCTCGAAAGGGACGAAAACCTGCGGCGCTTGACGCTGGTTTTCGTCCCTCTCGTATTTACGCGCACGGCGATGCAGTGCACTGTATCGGCGCTCATAAGAGCGCCGAGGTTTTGCGTAATTGCGAGGAGGGTGTACAACCAACTTCGTAGGTTT